>NZ_KN050781.1:83180-186474 GCF_000745915.1 Deinococcus misasensis DSM 22328 | reverse complement strand
CTTCCACCACAAAGACCACTGGATTGACGTGGTGACGGCTTACGTTCCAAAAAACCCACACCAGATCCTCAGCCGCTCAAGGGTGGCCGTGATGCTGCGTTTCGACTCGGGCGAGGTGAAAACCAAACAGGTCCGGCCCGGAGCACAGAAAGGGAAGTGGAAACGGTCTTCTTGAGCGCCAGAAGGCAGAAGGCAGAAGGCAGAAGGCAGAAGGCAGAAGGCAGAAGGCAGAAGGCAGAAGGCAGAAGGCAGAAGGCAGAAAAGCTTATGTTAGAGCCTGATTGCAGTGTATGCCTTCTGCTTTTGTTGCAGCAGAGTCGCCAAACGCTGTTCCAGGTATAATTCTTGCATGAAAAATTTGATTCGAAATGCCACTCCAGAGGATGTTCCTGCCATTGCCCATGTCCACACCCAGAGCTGGGTGGAAACCTACACCGGACGGATTCCCGAGGAAGTCCTCTCCCAACTGACCCTGGAACGCCGTCTGGCCCAGTGGCAGCGGTACATGGAGCAGGGCAGCAAACATGTGCTGGTCCTTGAACACGAAGGGCAAGTGGTGGGCTTTGCCAGAGCCATGCCCCATCCAGAAACCACGCTGGGCACGGACTCTGAACTGGAATCCATTTACCTCTTGAAAGCACATCAGGGCAAAGGTGCAGGCCGTCAATTGATGACCGCTGCTGTCCAGCATTTGCAAGACGCTGGAGCAACCACCATGGGCCTCTGGGTCCTGAAGGACAACCCCACCATCGGTTTTTATGAACACATGGGAGGGGTCCACACCGCCGAAAACAGCATGCGCTGGTTCGGACATGACCTGCCGGTGCTCGGGTATGTGTGGCAGGATCTGGGCCCCATTTTGCAGGGATGAGGATTTGCCGAGTGCTGAGTGCTACAGATGCTTTTGTTTAAGCGTTCAGGAGGTCGCAGCACGCTTCTTGTGCAGAACAGTTCACCGCGCATTGGTGAACTTGCACGCTGCACCCCTACAGGTTTTGGTCTGAGGGTTTTCATCCTTTAGGACATCGTGCTCTTGGCTCTCGGCTCTCGGCCCTCGGCAAAAAGCGAAGCCCTCGCCTGTATACTGCTAGGCATGATTCGAGCCGACACCATCGCAGCCATTTCCACCGCGCAGGGCGAAGGGGCCATCGGGATCGTGCGGATCTCGGGACCCAGAGCCCTGCCCATTGCCGACCAGTTGTTTGAAGGGAAAAAGACCCCTTCGAAAACCAGAGGGGGGCGTTTCCTGTATGGCCGTTTTGTGGATGACTCTGGCGAAACCATCGACGAGGGGGTCGTGCTGGTGTTCAGGGGGCCACACTCTTACACAGGGGAAGATGTGGTGGAATTCCAGACCCACGGTTCGGTCAGTGTGCTGGGCTCGGTGTTGACCCGCTGTGTGGAACTCGGGGCGCGTCTGGCACAGCCCGGAGAATTCACCTTGCGGGCGTTTCTGGAAGGCCGCATGGACCTCAATCAGGCTGAGGCTGTCAATGCCCTGATCCACGCCCAGACCGACACCGCACGCCGTCAGGCGACGCTCGGGTTGCAGGGTGCGCTCAGCAAACGCATGGATGAGATGTCCTTCAAACTGGTTCGCACCATGAGCGCCATTCAGGCCATGCTGGACTATCCAGAGGAAGGCGTTCCAGAGGAGGACCGTATCATCCCCTTGCAGGAAGTGCAGCAGGATTTGCAGCACCTGTTGGACACCGCCCGTGCTGGCAAAATGGCCCAGCAGGGTGCGCGTCTGGCTTTGCTGGGTCGTCCTAATGCTGGTAAAAGCAGTTTGCTCAATGCTTTGCTGGGTTATGAGCGCAGCATCGTGACCCCCATTGCCGGAACCACCCGCGATTACCTGGAGGCGCACATGGAACTGGTGGGGGTGCCCATCACCTTGATTGACACCGCAGGGGTGCGTGAAACCGAGGATGTCATCGAGGCAGCAGGCGTGGAGCGTGCGTTGCAACTCGGGGAGAACGCCGATCTGGTGCTGCTTCTTGAAGATGCATCGCAGCCCAGAGAAGCCCTTGAGGTGAATGTCCCTGAGGACCGTCTGGTGCGCCTCCAGACCAAAATCGACCTCGGGCAGGTGTGGCACGATGACCGTTATTTGCAGGTGTCTGCGGTGACCGGATCAGGTTTGCCTGCTTTGCGTGAAATTTTGCGTGAAAAGCTGCTGGGTGACCCCTCCCGCAATGAGGTCTGGCTGTCCAGTGAGCGTCAGGTGCAGGCCGTGACGTTTGCGCTGGAGCACGTTCACAATGCCTTGACCCTTCCAGATGAACTGGCCAGTTACGAAATCGAATTGGCCCTCGGGCATCTGGCCGAACTGAGCGGCAAGAATGTCTCCGAGGAGGTCATCGACCAGATTTTCCGCAATTTCTGCGTGGGCAAGTGATCCAGAGCTTCACTCCGGTGTCACACCCACACAGAACTGCCCTTTCCCTTGCTGTTTGCTTTGCTGCATGAGGGATTCTGCCCTTTGCAGCACGGCATCCACATGCTCTGAAGGTGCTGTGGAGGTCAGTCCCAGACTGGCGGTGATCCTCACCTCCTGAAAATCCAACTGAAAAGGCTTTTGCAGGTTGTGCTGCACCCGACTTGCGATCATGGCAAGGATGTCCGGGTCAAGGTCTCCGGCCAGCACCAGAATGAATTCGTCTCTGGAAAGGCGATACACCCGGTCGTTGCCCCGCAAAGATTGCCTCAGGCGGATGGCCACCTGCCTGAGGAGGGTGTCTCCGGCCTGAAAGCCGTGCTGGTCGTTGATGCTGCGAAAATCATCCAGATCGAGGTAGACCACCGAGCAGTTGTGGTCTTGGATGCGCCCTTGCAGGTATTCGTACAGGGCGTTCTTTTCCCCTTCTTCTCGGGTTTGCTCCTGATAGACTTTCGCTTCCAGTCCAAACTGGTGTTGCAGGTGGTGGGTCACGTCTTCGATGATCAGCAGGATGCCGTCCTGACGGTCCAGAGGGGCTGCTGTCACCTTGAACCACACCTGCCCGTCCCAGCGCATGAACACGTTGCCTTTGTGGATTTCCGGAATGGAATCGTCGTGCAGGAAAAGGCTGGTGCTGAACTCCTCGCCCTTGACCCACTGGAGTCCGGTGATGCTCTGGGCCAGAGGGTTGAAATCCAGAATGTGTTCGGTGCTGTCCAGCAGGATCAGACCGTCGCTGCCGTACTGCATGATGGCGTTCATTTCTTCGGAGAGGGAGGGACCTTGCAGGCGTTTTTCCAGCAGGTGCATGGTTTTGCTGGTGTAACGGCGCAAAATTTCGGTGTCCCTCACGGTCCAGATGCGGGGTTGCTGGCTGAACACGCAGAGCGTCCCGATGCCTGTTCCATCTGTGGCCCTCAGGGGCAAGGCCAGAAACGCTTTGATGTGGGGTGCTTGCTGCACCAGAGGAGAATGGGAATACGTGCAATCTTGGTGCACATCAAAGACCATCAGGGGGGTGTGGGTGTGCAGGGTGCTGCTGCACAGGGCCTGCTGGATGGGAATTTCTGTCCAATTCATGCCCACGGCAGATTTGAACCATTGCCGTTGTCCATCCATGAAGCTCAGGTAAGCCCCGTCGGCTTCCATGATGAACACCAGATCGTCGAGCAACTGGTCAAATTCAGCTTCTCTGGGGGTGTCCAGAATTGAATACGCTTGCAGCCGATGTACACGGTGTTGTTCGATGGGATTGTCTTTGTGGGGCTGCATGCAGATGCTCCTCAGGTTTCAGAAAAGGGAAAGCGTGAAATGGCACACAATCTTCAGGATGCCCTGAGTCTACATCCTGAAGTCTTTCAGAATTCTGCTTTCAGCAGGACGTATTTGCGCATGGTTTCACTCTGGAACACCCGGCTCAGGCTTCTGGAGCTGTTGCTGTCGTGCATCAGGGCGTGGATCACCTGTGGAATTCCGGCCCGGTGCACCTCCTGATGCAAAAATCCAGTCAGGTACCGCCCGAGTCCGGCGTACCTGCGCTCGGGTTGGGTGGCGATGGTTTTGGCAATGACCCTGGTGGGATTCAGGGGGTCCGGGTAAGCGAGCAGGTACCCCACCAACTGCTGGTCATGCTCGGCCAGAAAGATGAAACGGGTGGGCAACTGCTGAAACACCGGCAGGTACAGGGAACGGAACACGGCCTCGGGCAAAGGTGAGAAGAAGGGATTGTCCTGAAAAGCTTTTTGGCTCAGGGCATGGATGCTGGAGATGTCCTGTTCCAGTTTCTCTGGAACCACCCCTCGAACGTTGATCCCGAGGTCCTGAAACCGCTGCTGCAGCTCAGAAAAGCGTGGATCTTGCGCCTCGCTTGGGGCCAGACTGGAATGGTAGTGCCAGCCTTCCTGAAATCCTGCTTTGTGAAACCACTCCAGATATGGGGCTGGGTGCCACACCTCGCCAAAAAAGGGGCTGTGGGTGCCAAAATCCGACACCAGACGGTACTTGAACCACGTGCTTGCATTCATGGGACCCACCACCCTCGGGTGGCCTCTGGAACGTGCTTCTTGCAGGGCAGCCTGCAAAACCGCCAGTGCTCCAGTCTCGTTCAGGGCGTCAAAATGCCCGAGGACCCCTCCATCCCAGAGGCCCACTCTGGCGGTGATTTGCCCCTCCTCCTCAAAACCAAAAGTGAGGATGGGGGCAGGTGCAGGAGAGGCTTTGGGCAGGTCGGGATGCTCGGGCAGGGTGGGTTGGGTGTGCAGGGTCATAGGATCACCAGTCCCAGAAGGGAAGAAAAGGCAGCGAAAGCGCTGTGGTACTCCACGCTTCGTTTGCTCATGCGAAAAGAGAACACCGCTGGAATGGTGCATGCTGCTGCAAAGACTGCCATTTTGAGTGGGTCAAATTCCCCCGAGAACACCCCGTAAGGCAAGTAAAACAGCACGATCAGGATCGGCAAAGACAGCCAGACCTGTTTCATCTCTGGAAGGGTGCGCCCGCTCATGGCTGCGGCCTGTGTGGCGATGGACAGGCTGTACACGTAAAACAGGGGTTGCTCGCCGTAAATGCTGATCAGCATCCAGATGGTGGGCGGAATGCACACCACCGCCACATTTTTCACAGAGGTTTTGCCCAGACTCAGGGGTTTGCGGAGCACGATGTAGCAGAGCAGCAAAATGGCAGGGGCCACCACCCACTGGATGCCTGCAATGCTGTACAGGATGAACCCCATCAGGATGGCGGCCATCAGACCGCCGTGGTCCATGCGGGTTTTGTGGCGCAGCAAAATGGTGATCAGGGCAATGCCCACAAGCCCGAGCAGGTCGTACACCATTGCAAGGGGGGTGTCGTCCACATGGCCCCTGAGGACCACCAAGGTGCCATACGGAATGAACAGGTTGTCGAGGCCCTCCCATGAGATGGCTTCAATGACCATCACCACCAGACCGACCAGCACGGCAATCAGAATGGATTCCAACCGTCCAGTGATCCCCGAGAGCAACAGCGGAATGTGGGTGCTCAGGAAGGCCACCATGAAAAACGCAGCGCTGCCTTCGAGGCTTTTCTGGTCCTGTGAAACAAAATACTTGGTCTGTCCGTACCTGACGCCAATCAGGGCGGCCAGAGCGTCTGCGAGGGTCAGGACCAGAATCGGAATGGTGAAATAGATCGGCTCTGGGGTCAGGTGGTAAATCAGACCGATGCTGATCAGGAAATAGATGTCGCCCAGTGACACCCGCTCAACGCTGTTCAGGACACTGCCCAGACTCTTGAGGGGCTTGAAGTATTTTTGCAGCAACAGCATGAAGATGGCCAGAGAACAGGCCAACCACACCGCCATTTTGTCTTGCAGCAGGAAAGGAAACGTCAGGGCCACCAGTCCAGTGGCGATGTGCATCATTTTGCGGGCGAGTTCTGGATGGGGTTTGAACCGCCCCTGCCAGAATTTGAGCAGCAGCATGCACCCCACCAGCATCAGCAGGACCAGTGGGACGTTAGACACGCTCCTCCACCACAAAACGCGAATAGAAGAAGGCTTTGTCCTGTGCGTGTAAGGCTTCGGAAAGCTCTGGGAGGGGTTTCAGCAGGTGGGGCAGGTTGCTGCCGTCTCTGGGGACCATCATGTTCCAGTAGACCAGTCGGCCTCCAGAGCGGGTGTGCGCTGCCAGATCGGAAAGCAGGCGGTCGCTGGTTTCCTGAGGCATGTATTCAAAGACATCGCTGAGGTTGAAGCCGTCCCACAGCCCTTCTTCGCGCTGCACGAAGGTCTCAAGGCTGCACACTTCAAAGTGCAGGCGGTCCAGACGGTCCCGGATCACCTCCCAGTTCTCTTTGCGCAACCAGAAGGGGAGGGTCTGGTCGTGGCGACCCAGCAAAATCCAGTGCAGGTAAGGGTTTTCTGAGGGGTCCAGTTCCACCAGAGCGTGCCGCGTGCGCTGCATCACGTTGTCACTGAGGCTTCCTTCTGCAAAAGCGAAGAACTCGGGGTCGCGGCCCAGTTTGCCCATCACGGTCTTGGAGAAGAAAAAGCGCATCAGGGCTTTGAAGCGCCAGTTCAGGAAACGGGTTTCATAAAAGACTTCGCGGCCTTTGCGGTTTTTGGGACTCAAGAGTTGCCGGATGTCGTAGCCAGAGAGCAGCATTGGCAGCAAGAGTTTGCGGAAGGTGGCAAAGTATTTTTCGAATTTGCCTCCAGAGCCCACCCCGGCCCGCAAAATGTGCTCCTGCAAATCCCAGAAGGTCCTTGAGCGGGGCGACAGGGCTTTGCGCATTTTGGTGTAGAGCCCCAGACGGCGCTCCGAAGGGACCGACCCCATGATTTCCAGCAACTGGTCGTAAGACAGGGTTTTCAGGGCTGCGATGCGGAAATCCAGACAGAAGGTCTGCACTTCGCTGAGGTCCAGAGCCACCACTTTCTCGGGGTTCAGGGTGAGCAGGGACAGGGCGTTGTCTCCGGCCGAACACACCGAAACAAAACGGCCTCCAGACAGGGGTTTCAGGGCTTCCAGCAGCACATCGGCATCTTCCCAGACCTGTGCATACCGGATGAAATCAAAACGGGCTTTTGAGGCAATGTGGCTCATGGTTGCTCCTGAAGGGGGTGGGCATGGGAGGCCTTCTGGATCAGGCGCACGATGCCCGTGGAACCGTCCAGTTCCACCTCATCCCCATCCTGAAGCCAGTGGGTGACCTCTGGTACCGACACGATGCCCGGAATTCCCAGTTCCCGAGAGACAATCGCAGAGTGGGACAGCAGGCTGCCACGTTCCACAATCAGGGCTCTGGCCAGAGGCAAAACGATGATCCAGCCGGGATCGGTGCGCTCTGCAACCAGAATGGTGGGCTCAGAAAGCTGCACGGTTCGGGGGTCCCGAACCACCTTGACGGTGCCCCGCACCACGCCCGGAGAGCACGGAATGCCCTGACGCTCTGTACCAGACAGCCCAGCGCTGCTTTGCTGCTGGATGCTCTGGCGGTACACGCTGCCTGCAGCCCGGAAACGGCGGGGCAGGGCGGGCAGGTCCTGAAAGGCTTTGAATTCGGCTTTGCGAATGCGGACCAGTTCACGCAAATTCTGGGTGAAGGCGGTCCCTTCGGCGTACCCGAGCACTTCGTCCACGGTCAGGTGGAACACATCTTCCGGGTCGTCCAGCAGGTTCATGCGGGTCAGTTGCTGGCCCATGTTGCGGAAAATCTTGCGGGCCTCACCAAAAACCCGGGTGCGCTCAAAACGCATGTTTTCCCGTTCACGCACGCACTCACGGGCATGTTTCAGGACCCAGAAGAACACCCGCTCTTTCCAGCCTGAGAGTTGGTCTCTGGCGACCTCCTCGGCGTGGTCCCTGCGGGCTCGGGCATCGTGGTGGACCGGAGGGGTGAGGGCCAGACGGGCCACCATGCGGGCCAAGACCTCGGGTTCATCTTGCAAAGTCAGGCTTTCCAGTTTCAGTTCGTCCAGACAGCGTTCGCCGAATTCTTGCAGGTAGGCATGGAACAGGCGGTGGATGTTGGGATGGGCTTTCAGGGCGGTCAGGATGTCGTTTCTGGTGCCATGCTGGAAAGTGTCCAGCAACTCTGGATTGCCCCTCAGCAGGACAGCCAGTTCTTCCAGTCTCTGGGCTGGCACCGCTGAAATCATCTGGCCTTCTGCGGACACCAGATCGTTCTGCAAAGCCCCGGCATCCGAAAGCCATTTGCTGCACAACTGCCTGAGCACCCCGTAAAACACCATTGCAAAAAAGTCATTGGTGAGGGGGGCGTCCCAGCGGTTCAGCAATTCTGCCTCCAGTTTGCGGTAATGGTCTGCCAGTTGCCCGAAACTCATGGCAGACAGGTTTTTTCTGACCCCGAGGTGCTTTTTCAGGCGGGCATAAAACCGGGCTCTGGAGCCGGGCAGGGTGTTGAAATTCCAGATCAGGCCCGTCACGGTTCGGCTCAAGTCAAAGGCGTCCTGCAAAGCCCCACTGGAGGTCTGCACTTTCAACTCTGGGGGCATGCCGTCGCTGACCCCCATCATTTGCTCCATGAACTTGCGGTTGATGCTGAACCCCGGCAACATCCCGAGCACGTGATACCAGTTCGAGAGGTTGTAGTAAATCCTTCCCTGCACCAGACCGATCATCACATCAAAAACGTGACCGTTCTGCTGGATTTTGCTGTCCGAAACCCCCAGCATCCGAACAAAATGACGGTACACCGTGCGGTAAGCGCGGGAGGCAAACGAAAAAGTCAGGGGCGTGGTGACCCCACTGTAGCTTTCGATGATGTTGCTGTTGTCCCACCACGTCACCTCTTCCAGCGTGGTGATGGGCCGGGATTGCAGCAGGTACAGCTTGCCTTTTTCGATGGCCCACTCGATGTCCTGAGGAAGACCAAAAAACCGCTCACAGCCTCTGGCCAGAGCAGCAACCTCTCTGGCCTGTGCATCGGTCAGCAGGGCAGGGGAGGGCTTTTCGAGGGTGCCACTGTCCAGCACCTGATAGGTTTCGCCGTCCTCCTCGCCGGACACCAGCCTGTCTCCGAGGCCCTGAATGGCAGAGATCACGCATCTGGTGCGGTCTGAAGTCACTGGATCGGCACTGAAGCACACCCCTGCAACCTCCGACTGGACCATCTTCTGGACCAGCACCGCAGGGACCCTCTGGCCGGTTTCCATGCCCCGCTCTTTGCGGTAGGCTTCGCTTCTGGAGGCAAATCCCGAGTGCCACACCTTCAGCACATGGGCGGCCACTTCAGGGGTGGGCACGTTCAGAAAAGAATCGAACTGGCCTGCAAAAGAAGCTTGCGCTCCGTCCTCGTCCAGAGCGCTGGAACGCACCGCCCACAACCCTCCCTGCAAGCTTTGCAACTGACGGCCCAGAAGGGTCAAAAGGGGCTCTGGAAGGATGATGCCTGCAAAGTCTCCCAGAGCCACCTTCTGGCGGTCCTGTTCTGAGAGGGCTTCAAAAGCGTCCGGGGTGATGACAAACCATCCGGGGATCTCAAATGCCTGTCCAAGACGCGCAAGGGCTCGGGCTTTGCCGCCCACGGGAAAAGACAGGGCTTCGGCAGCATTCACAATCATGGAAACCTCGCAAGCGCCAGATACATCAGCACAATCCAGATGGCACTGAACAGTTCAACGAATTTGAGCCAGAGGGCAGATTTCCTCAGGGCCGAAATCAGGGCGTAAGGGAACATCAGACCGTAAAACACCGACAAAACCCACCATCCACCTCCAGCGAAACCCAGAGCGAACACCCCAAAGCTTCCGGCCAGAAACCACGTCATCAGGGCTCTGGGAATGCCCCAGAGGGCGCTGTAGGTTTGCACCCCATGTTCTTCTTTCTCAGGAGGTCGGATTTTGCGGCCATATTCCAGCAAAGCCCCACCGGACAGGCTGACCAGAGCCAGCACCCAGGTGGCAGGTGGAAAATCCAGATCCCACACAAAACTGGCGGCATACATCTGAATCAGGGCCACAATGGGCAGGTGGGAGAGCATGTACAGCAAAGGCTGTTTTTTCAGCCACTCTGGATTGAAGAATTCCTTGCCCATCAGGACCATGTAAATCCAGCAAACCAGAAGCAAAGTCAGTGAGGGGTAATTCCAAGAGTAGGTGGCGGTCAGTTGGAACCCGGCCACGAAAAGTCCCACATTGCGGAGTTCACGCAGGGTGATCAGGCCTCTGGGCACGGCGCGGTAAGGGCGGTAGGTTTTGTCCTCCTCGTAATCTTTGAATTCGTCGAAAACCCGCAGTTGAAAGAACAAACCCAGAATCAGGAGGGTCACCAGCAAAAGGGTGCCGATTTTCACAGGCTCTGGACTGGCGAAAGACAGCACACACCAACTGGTGAGCAAGACCAGAGGAAAATGTGCCAGCAGCGGAAACCGCTCTTTCTGGTACGTGAGCCAGCGTTGCATGGAACCACAGTAACAAAAACTTTGCAGATCTGTTTTGCATGGATCACAAGGTGAAAAACAGGTGAGCATTGTGGTCCAACCGGCCTTTCGAGGGCTCAAGGGGTTTTATCTATTGACATCAATTCAATTGTGTGCAATTAATATAAGCACGCAAGACCGATTTCACACCTCAACAAGGAGCACACCATGACTGTCAAAAGCGCAGAAGCCACCTGGAATGGAACCCTCAAAGAAGGCAAAGGTCACCTCAAACTGGAAAGCGGCGTCTACGAAGGCGGCTACAACTTTGCGGGTCGTTTTGAAAACGGCAAAGGCACCAACCCCGAGGAACTGATTGCCGCTGCACACTCTGGCTGCTACACCATGTTCCTGTCTGCCCTCCTGAGCGGAAAAGGCCTCAACCCCGAGCACCTGCACACCACCGCCAAAGTGCACCTCGGCGAAGGCCCCACCGTCACCAAAATCGAACTCTTCCTGGAAGCCCAGGTCAGTGGCATCTCCGAAGAAGACCTGCGTGCCACCGCACAGGAAGCCAAAGAGAAATGCCCCATCTCCAAACTGCTGGCCGCTGTCCCTGAAATGACTCTGGACATCAAAATCCTGTAAACCTCTCAATAAAAATCCCCTCTGGTTTTCAGAGGGGATTTTCTCATTCTGGCTGTGATGCTTGCTTCAACACCGACCTGAGCGTCCTGAGTTGTTCTTGCAACTGCTGGATTTGCTCAGGGGTCAGGCACATCAGGCAGGCGACCTGCTCGGGAATGTCACGGGCCTCCTCCTGTTTCTGGCAACCCAGATCGGTGAGGGTGATGCCCACTTCCCGTTCATCGTGTTTGAGCCTCTGTCGGACAATCAGGCCCATCTGTTCCAGCCGTTTGAGCAGAGGGGAAAGGGTGCCCGAGTCCAGTTCCAGACGTTGCCCCAGCGTTTTGACGGTGTGCTCCTGACCCTCCCAGAGCAAAACCATCACCAGATACTGCGGATAGGTGAGGTTCACTTTTTCCAGCAACGGTTGATAAGCCCGGGTGATCAGGCGCGAGGTGGCGTATACATCAAAGCACAGCAAGTCTTCCAGACCTGCAAAAGGCAGCGTGGATGGGGTTTGCGGGTCGGACATGGTTGCATTATAAGGCAATTGAATTTTTTGCAATTGAATTGGGTGTGGGGTCTGTGACCCGCCGAGGGCCGAGTGCCCAGAGCCGAGGGCAAGTTCAAGAAATCTGTGTGCTCATCCCTACGGAGCAGGCTTTGCATCTGTACAAGATTGCTCGCTGTAAACTGTCCACTGTAAACCCTCCCTAAGCCATTCCACACAAGCTTTACCCTGTCCTGAAGAGTAAAATGACCCATCATGATTCACTTTTCCATTTTGGGTGAACCTGCCCAGGACAATGCAGCTCTGGTGACGGTGAACACCAGCCAGAGCATTCACCGTTTGCTTTTTGATTGTGGCGAGGCTGTGCTGAACAGGGTTTCTTATTCTGAGGTGCAGGCAATTGACCATGTGTTTTTTTCGCACCTGCACATGGACCACATCTCGGGCTTTGACAGCTATTTTCGAGCGAATTTCAATCGGACCAGCAAAGAGAACCACATCTGGGGACCTCCTGACACTGCACGCATCTTGCAACACCGGTTTCAGGGCTTCTGGTGGAACCATGCTGCAGATCTGGAAGCCCTCTGGGTTGTGCATGACGTGCACGAAGACCATATCCAGAGCACCCGTTTTCTTGCCCGAGAGGCTTTTTCGGTGGCCCATGATGCAGGCATCCGACCGCACAACGGCACCCTTCTGGACCACGAAGCCTACACGGTCCAGGCCATTCCCCTGTCCCACCATGGGGTGTCTCTGGGTTACCGGGTGCAGGAGAAACCCAAAACCAACATCAACATGCCCAGACTGACCGAAATGGGCCTCAAATCTGGTGCATGGATCCAGCACCTGAAGAACAAAAACTTTCAGGAATCCACCCTGACCATCGACGGCACCGAACACAGCACCGAAGAACTGCGTGCCGCCCTCCTGACCGAAAAAGAACAGGGGTCTCTGGCCTACATCACCGACCTTCTGATCGATGAACAAGCCCTCCAGAGCCTTGCGCCTTTTCTGAATGGGGTGCAAACCCTGATCTGCGAAAGCCAGTTTCACCCTGACGATCTGGCTCTGGCCATCAAAAACCACCACACCACCCCTGAGCTTGCTGCCACCCTTGCCAGAGATGCAGGGGTCAAAGAACTGGTGCTCTTCCATGTGTCCCAGCGCTACAGGGCAGACCTCTGGCTGGACATGCTGGAGAAAGCCAGAGCGGTGTTTCCAGCCACCCGTTTTGCAGACCACTGGAATCTGGATTGAACGTGTGCAAAGCAAAGGGGCCAGCAACCACTGGCCTCTGGAGGTTTTATTTTTTCTCGGTCAGGACGACATTGACGCCTGCTTCAAAGCGGATGCTGTTGACCTCACAGTAAATCAGGAGCTGGTTGACTGTGATCCTGGGTTTTTGCTTGTGCAATTGAAAGGTGTTGGCGGCTGCATCGTACAACAAGACGGTGGTTTTGGTGGTGGTTTTTTGGCCCACCTGTTGCATTTCCAGAACCCCTTCTGTTCGACAATGGAACACAAAAGGTGTGCCTTTGAAGGTGAATTCCAGATCGGTGTTGATGGGTTTGACCTGCACCA
Organism: Deinococcus misasensis DSM 22328; assembly: GCF_000745915.1. Lineage (NCBI taxonomy): Bacteria > Thermotogati > Deinococcota > Deinococci > Deinococcales > Deinococcaceae > Deinococcus > Deinococcus misasensis. The sequence continues at coordinate 173,452 of NZ_KN050781.1, read as the reverse complement.
CATACTGCGGACGGCTGGGTGGAGGGGTATAGGTGGTGTTTGGTGTTTGTGCAAAGGCCATTGTAGTCAAGAAAAAGAGAAGTGTGTATTGTTTCATCGTGTTTTGATTGTAAATCAAATGTTTTGCACCTGTTCATCAAGCCAGAGCCGGTATTCCTGCTTCATGGGCAAAGTTTCATGGGTGGTCAGAACCCTTCGGGTGGTTTTCACCTCCTGTTGCGTGACCGGGTTGAAGCCTGTCTTGAGAACCTCCTGCCATGAAAGTCCGATGCCTCTTCTCTGCCAGAGTGGGGTTTCATTGAAGTTGATGCCATATTGAAAAAGCATTTCGTTTTTGAATGCAGCATCGGTGCTTTCAAGGGTTTGGGTGGCCTGACGTGTACTCTGGCCAGTGTTTCTGAGGGTCCAATACGCCCAGCCTTGCAGGGCACACCGGGCACTGTCCTCCTGACGCCACATGAAATAATCCAGCACATCATCCAGAGTGGCTCCCAGCCAGATTCGGCTGTCAAACTGCGCTGCCTGTCCCACCTGCAAACTAAAAGTGCTGGAGGCAAGACTGGCACTCAGGGACAGCAATTTCTCGATGGACCGTCCGAATCCGTTCCACTCTGGAGGCAGCAACACAGAGATTTCATCGCTGGAGGTCCAGCCATACAGCCCATGCAGGTCTTGCATCAGGGTGCGTGCGGTGCAGACCATGGCATCCCTGAAGCGTTCATCGAAGGGCTTCTGAAAGTGCTGCAAGGTGAAACGTGAAAAACTGCGCCCATCCAGACGCACCACCGTCCACATGCCCGGCACGAGGGTCAGGTTGTGGTAGACCTCCCTCTGGCGCATTCGGGTGTCGAGGTCTGCTTTTTTCATGTTTGCTTTTTTCATGGCTTGCAACCCTGGACACCCGTGACTTCAGTCATGGGAGGAAGGGGTTGCAGGCTAAAGCTTTCCGGTTCACAAAAATCTTGATCTTGTTTTTTCACCATGTCATCATCTCCTTATGAGAATCACGGTCAGTGCCAAGTTGAAGCTGAAACACAATGCAGAGCAAAAATCTGCATTGGATCGAATCACCTTCGCCTACCGTGATGCCCTCAACTTCGCCTCCAAAAAGGCTTTTGAACTGGACAAAACTTCTTCTGCCCCCAAGCTTCACAAAGCTGTCTATGATGATTTGCGGGCACAGTTTGGCCTTGGAGCCCAGCTCGCCTGCACCGTGGAACGTCAGGTGGCCGCAACTTTCAAGATCCAGTGGACGAAGTTGAAGCAGAACCTGAAAGCTCGTGAAGCAGGCCAGACCAAGCGCCGATACAAAGGTCTGGACACTGCTCCCAAGTTCGTCTCTCGCACCTTGGAGTACCAGTACAACCGCGACTACTCTTGGAAGAAAGACGGCAAGGTGAGCATCGGGACTCTTAAAAGCCGTTTGGTGTTGGGATATGAGGGTTACCACAAGCACCTGGAATACATCCAGCAAGGCTGCGAAACGGGCAGTGCGAAGCTCTACTACCAAAAAAGCAAGAAGCAGTATTACTTGATTGTGGCCCTGAATGTTGAGCTTCCTGACCCCCATCCCACACATCACGCCAATGTGGTGGGTGTGGATGTGGGCCAGAGGTATCATTTTGTGGCCACCGACAAAGATGGAAAATCCCTGTTCGAGAAGGGCAAAGCTGTTGGTCAGCAGAAGGATCACTTTGCTCGCATCAAGAAAGCCCTCCAGCGTAAAGGCACCCGTTCGGCCACCAGAAGACTGGTTGCGCTCAGTGGACGGGAAAGACGGTTCATCGCTGACCGAAATCACACCCTCGCCAAAAAGCTCCTCACCCGTTTTCCAAATGCCATTTTTGGTTTGGAAGACTTGACCAAGATTCGTGAACGTACTGAAAGGTGCAGCAACCCCAAAGCCAGCAAGAAAGCGAAAAGGGTGAAGCGTCACCAGAGTCAGTGGTCGTTTGCAGAGCTTCAAGCCATGCTGGCCTACAAAGCACCCTTGTTTGGCTCTCTTGCTGTGCGGGTGGACGCAAATTATACTTCTCAAGCCTGTTACAAGTGCGGTCATGTTTCCAGAGGGAACAGACCAAAAGCGGGATTGGAGTTTGTGTGTGAGGCCTGTGGTCATCGGGGTCACGCAGATCGGGTGGCGAGTGTGAACATTGCTCTCAGAACGTTGCTTGTCCGGCAGGACTGGATGAGTACGGGTGCCTTGTCAATGCGCCCTGATGTGTCGGATGTTGAAGCGAGCAGGCCCCATTCTGGGTGCCGTTCTGCTCAAGAAGTCAAAGCTGCTCGCCTGAAAAGGTATACAGAACTGAGATGGAATCCAGATACAAGCCTGCGACTTTAGTCGCGGGTCATTGACGGGTCCTGCCATGGTGAAACCTCAAAATCCTGATCTTGCAAAGAGACGAAATACAACTGGTCAAAACCTTCTTGCAGGCTGGGCCATTCAAACTGGCTGTAGGTGGCCCTGAGGCCAATTTCCGGGACCACCCTTTCCCTCTGGCGGTTGCGTTCAAGGCAATCTTGCAAACGTGCCTGAAAGCAATACCCGATGATGTGGGCCCCAGCTTTCCGGCCTGCTTCGAGGACCTCTTGACGGGAAAGTCGGGTGGGGTGGGTGTTGTCGATCAACACATCCTGACCTTCTGCAAGGGCCTTCTGCAACAGGTTTCTTTGCTTGTACGCCTTGTTGTGCTTCCAGAGGTCTTTGCTGATGTGCAGGTGGGTGCAGGCAAAATTCCTCTGGTAAAAAGAGGTTTTTCCAGACGCCTGTACACCCATCAACACAACCATTTCCATGGAAGCACTTTAGGGAAAGGGGCTTCCGTGCACATCTCTGGTTTGACCTATGTGCTGGCTCAGCCAAATGGGTTATGGGTCAGGTTTGCAGCCCAGATGACCGAGTAAGTGTAAGAATCACCAATGTTCATTTGCTTGCTACAGGTGGCTTTCATGGTTCTTAGGGGTGTCTCGGGTGTCTTAATTTCAAATGGCTAAAGTTGCATCATGCAACCAAATGTGCCGGATTTCACCCAGAGGACCCAGTCCAGTTTTCGCTTTTTGCAGGCGTACTGGATGGTTGGACAGGCATTGATGGCTCGGGTGGAAAGTGCTTTGCAGACCGAAAAAAACATGGATTTGCGTGAGTTGATCGTGCTGTCCTATCTGGCTGCAGGCACCCGTTACCCGAGCGATGTGGCCCAGCAGATCATCCTGCCCCGCTATGAGGTCAGCCGGACCCTCGAAAAACTGCTGAAAAAAGGCCTGATTGAACGGCAGGTGGATGAACAAGATGCCAGGCGCATGCAATTCAAAGCCACCCCCAGAGGTCTGGAAGTTCAACTGGAAGCCCTGCAACTCACCGAAGACACCACCCTTCCCTTGCTGATGCAACTCGATGACCCCGAGGGGTTCATCCAGCAGATGGAAGACCTTTCCAAACATGCACAGGAGGATTTGAAATGACCCTGACCCTCAAAGGTTCCCTTCAGAAAACCAACCGTGAGCCCGTTCCAACCCAGCGGGTGTCCAGAGATGAAAAGGGCAACTGGCACATCTACGGCTTTGACGAGGTGCGTCAGGTGCTGCGCAGCGATGTCACCCGTCAGGCTGGATTTCTGGCCGAATCGGTCCGCAATGTGAAGGGTCTGGGCAACCAACCGATCCTGTTCACCGATGGCCCCGAGCACCACGCTTACCGCACTGAAGTGGCCCGTTTCTTTTCACCCACCACCGTCGAGAAGTACCGCGAAATGATGGAACGGTTTGTGGATGCTTTTTTGCAGGATGCCGTCCAGAAGAAGCGCATCAACCTCAGTGAAATCAGCATGCGGATTGCGGTGCGGGTGGCCGGGCAGGTGGTGGGCCTGACCGAAAGCGACCCGGATCAGATGTCCAGAAGGCTGGAGGCTTTTTTCCAGCAGAATCCCAGCATGGACGCACCAAAATGGGTGCAAATTTCCCGTTTTGTGGGCAACCAGCTCAAACTGCTGAATTTTTACCAGAGGGATGTCCGGCCTGCCATCGATGCACGCAAGAAAGCCCCCAGAGAAGACGTGATCAGCCATGTGCTTTCCAAAGGCTATTCCAACATGGAGGTCCTGACCGAATGCATCACTTATGGGGCGGCAGGCATGGTGACCACCCGTGAGTTCATTCAGGTGGCCGCGTGGCACATGCTGGAAAACCCACCCCTGAAGGCGCGTTATCTGGTGGCCTCAGAGAAGGAACGCATGGCGATCCTTGGGGAAATCCTGCGGGTGGAACCGGTGGTTGGGCAGTTGTTCCGGCGCATGCAGGGGGATTTGATGGTGCAAAGCGAGGGAACAGAGCACCACCTGCGCACAGGCGATCTGGTGGTCCTGCACATTTATGGGGCCAACGAAGACCAGAGTGTGGTCGGTGAAGACCCCCGTCAGGTGTGTCCCCATCGGGAGTTGCCCAGAGGGGTGCAGGCTCCGGTGATGGGCTTTGGAGACGGACACCACCGCTGTCCCGGTGCATTTCTGGCCTTGCAGGAAACCGACATTTTCCTGAGCCGTTTCTTGAAACTGCAGGTCAAAATGCAGCCCCCCAAACTGAGCTGGAATGAACTGGTCAAAGGCTACGAGTTGCGAAACTTCGTGATCGAACTGGAATAAAAGTGGCCCTCAAAGGGCTCGGGTTGGTCCATCAGGCGCGTCAAAGCCAGCTCTCCTGTGGCCGGTCCGAATTTGAACCCATGCCCCGAGCATGCAGACACCACCACCATCTGCCCTGAAACCTGCTGAACCACAAAGTTTTCGTCCGGGGTGTTGGTGTACAGGCAGGTGATGGTTTCCAGAGGCACAGGGGAGACCTCTGGCATGAAGGTGGCCATCCAGTCTGCAAGGTACCGGGTTTTGTCTGGCTGATGGGCAAACGTGCGGTTTTCCGGGATGACGGTGGGACCATGGTGGTGCAGGCCCAACTTCACACCGGGTTTGTCCAGTTGTGGGAAGCCGTAAGGGCCTCTGGCGAGATCAATGAACACGGGCATGTTCGGATGGTGGAAACGTTCATCTGGAACAGCAAAATAGCCCAGTTGTTCTTCGGTGATCTGTAAGGGCAGGGGTTCAGGAATCAGGCGGTTGATCCATGCCCCGGCACAAACCATGATGTGGTCCGGCGTGTAGGTCCAGCGTTCGGTGTGGACCTTGCCGTTCGAAATGCTCTGGACGGGGGTGTGCTCCTGAATGCTGACCCCCTGACCCCTCAGAAAAGAGGCCAGAGCAGGCAACACCTCATCGGGTTTGAGGATGCCTGCATCTTTCTGGTACAGCACCGATTCGTTTTCAGGGATGTGAAATTGAGGGAAGCGTTCTCTGGCTGCTTGGGAATCCAGCAACTCAAAATCAATGCCTTCTGCGGCCAGAGCGTCCATGTGTTGCTTCAAAGAGGGATGGTCTGAAGGGGCCAGATCGATTCCGCCAGCAGGATGGATGATTTGCAGGCTCAGAAGGTCTTCCAGTTCATGCCAGAGGGTGTAGGCCCGTTTGGCAAGTCGCACGTACTCTGGGCTGTCGTAAGAGTACCGGATGATGCGCGATTCACCGTGGCTGCTCCCGAGGGTGTGCCCGAGTGCAAATTGCTCAATGACCGTCACCTGATGGCCCTGTTTCCATGCTGCGTGCGCCGCAGACAGACCGTTGAGTCCTGCCCCAATGATCAACACCTGTGCCATGTCATCCTCCCTGAGTGGCCATCCAGCCGATGCTTAAGATTGTATCCCGTTTGACTAGGTACAGACTGCTTCTTCGATGGGCATCTATATAGACGAAAATCTAATTAGATGCTAGTCTATATTCATGGACAGGAGCCTGATCAAACTCAAAGTCCTTGCAGACCCACACGGCTGCACACCATGAATTGCTGCATTCCCTCTGCGACGAAAAAAATGAAACTCCAAAGGGATGTTAGTCTATAAACATGGACGAGAGCCTGATCAAACTCAAAGCCCTCGCAGACCCCACACGGCTGAAAATCATCGAACTGCTGCGTTCCATCTGCGATCAAAAAAGAGGGGTTCTGGACGGCCCCACCTGTTATGGCATCAGCATCAGCCAGACCCTCGGGCTCACCCAACCCACCGTCAGCCACCACATGAAAGTGCTGGTCGAGGCCGGACTGGTCACCCCCACCCGCGAAGGCAACACCGTTTATTACTCCCTCAACCCCGCAGGATTTGAACCGCTCACTGCTTTTCTAAACACCTACCAGAGCGCCCCCACCTGCGAGAAAGGCTGAACCATGCGAGAACTCGACCTCCAGCACCGCTACGAAATGCACCTGCAAGACCTGGATCAGCAACACCTGCTCGGGCAACTCCCCCCATCCAGATGCAGGTTGAGAATGGCCCGAATCCTTCACCTGATCGCTGACCTCATGGAAGGCAAAGCCTGCGTGCAGGTGGTTTACGCTGAACCCTTCAAAACCTGCTGAAGCCTGTTCGGGTTAAAATGACCCGAGATGAAAACCGAAAACCTTTTTGAAAAAGCACACCTCAACCCCGCCGAGGGTTTCCACATCCGCCCCTTCAGTGGCGAAAACACCACCCTGCTCCACATCCGTCTGGAAGCAGGCAAAGTGGCCCCCCGACACAACCACATCCACGAACAACTGACCCTGGTGGTCTCGGGCGAACTTGAATACGAACTCGAAGGCGAAGTCCGGGTTCTGACCGCTGGAGAAGTGGTCTTCGTACCCTCCAACGCCTTTCACAGCGCAAAAGCCCTGACCGACACCATCGTGATCGAGGCGTTTTCCCCTGCCAGAACCGATTTGATGGAGAAATTGGCGGCTCTGGAAGGCAGTTAAAAGATCCTTGCAGAAGGCAGAAAGCTGAAGGCCAAGGCAAAAAAGCTTTTGCTGATGTCAGCAGGATTTTGCAAATTGTTTCGAGAGGATGCCGGTTTCCTCGCCCATTCAAGCAAGTTCCTTGACTCGGTGCAGCCAATTTTGGCAGCTTGCCTTCTGCCTTCTGCCTTCTGCCTTCTGCCTTCTGCCTTCTGCCTTCTGCCTTCTGCCTTCTGCCTTCTCAGCCAGGGTAAGCGCAAAGTCAGGATTTGAGGACCTTGAGGAGGTAAGTATTGTCCCAACCCGCCCGGAGGCGTTTGTTTTTGATGCTGGACTTCACGGACTTCTCTAACTTCAGTAGATTCAACGCCATGTGACGCAACGTCACCAGATTCTGCTGGGTGAACCCCTTACGGCTCTGGTTCTCGTCCTCACGAAAAGCCGTGTCCAGTACCCAATGCAAGCCATTCTCAACCCCCCAGTGACCTCGCACACACCCAGACAGGGTATCGATGTCCGTCTTCAAGCTCGATAAGTAGTAACTGTCCTGCTCACTGCGATGCTCAGCAGTCTCCCGAATGCGTCTCACTCGCACCACACAGCTTAAACCTCGCCATGATTGTTGGGTTTCATGCGCCAAGAAACTCAAATCCGACAGCACCCAGTAGGTTCTGGTTCCCTCCCTGCCATGTGAATTGTCAAAGGTTGCCACCGTCTGGGTGCGGTCCCAACCCAGCTCATCTTGATGTGAAAAAGCCCACTGCACGTCCTTATGCAAGTGAGGGTGGTTGTCTTTCAAGGCCAACAAATAGTCCCCACCCTGCTCCATCACACTCCAAGCCACCTGTTTCTAACATCCCAGAGCATCCGTGGTGATGATGCTGCCCGAGAGGTCCAGCAGTTCAAGCATTTCAGGTAAGCACGTGATCTCGTTGCTTTTCTCGTCCACTTGACTCTGGGCCATCACCACCCCATGCTTCACCGACCAGACGCTGACCGTGTGCAATGCCTGTAGGTGTGCTTTTTGGCTACCCCGAGCAGTTTTGCCATCGATGGCCAGCACCGTTGGGAAATCCACTTCAGGCAGGGTCAAGGTTTTGACCCACTCTTGAAAATGGTGCTGCCAGACGTGAGGTTTCAGTCGGGACAGCACCCGACTAAAGGTGTCTTCGCTGGGAATGCCGTGTTTGAGGTCCAGAAAAGTGGAGAGCCATTCTTCTTTGCTGTGGGCATATTCAGCGATTTCAGAGAAGTCATTGGCTCCGCAAATCACCGCCAGCAGACTCAGGGTGAGTATGTTACTCAGGCGATGTCTGATCCCTCGGGGGTCTCGGGGGTCAGGAAGTTCATCAAAACTCAACTTCACCTGTTGCCACTGTTCAGGGGTCACTTCTGGCATCCTTTAGCTTATTCCGACTTTGCGCTTACCCTGCCTTCTCAGCAAATCCACCCTTTCCCTTGCCTGTAATGCAGTACACTGTTAAGGTGTGCTTTTGCAGCACTGTCGCCTGAAGAGATCAGGTGGGAAGGATCACAGCATGACCAAAGAGAACAACCCCGAGAGCTTGCACGAACTGATCGATGCCATCGAGTCCGGGGAAATTGATGAAGACACCCAGGCAGATCTGGAAGAAGGCGAATACCAGAGCCTGGACGAAATTTTTGCAGAACTGGCCAACCTGAAAGAACAGGTGGCTGCACAGGGCCGTGAAATTGCCGAGCTGAAAAAAGCCGTGGAAAACCGCAAACCCGAGCGCTCTTTTGAGCGTGGCGACCGTCCTGACCGTGGTGGCGACCGTGGCGGTTTCCGTGGCGAGCGCTCCTGGGGCGACCGTCCTGCCCGCGACGAGGGCCGGGACTTCCGCTCTGGTGACCGTTTTGACCGCGGCGGTGACCGTGGCGGTTTCCGTTCTGACCGCCCTGACCGCGGTGGCGACCGTGGTGGTTTCCGCTCTGACCGTCCTGATCGCGGTGGCGACCGTGGTGGTTTCCGTTCTGACCGCCCTGACCGTGGTGGTGACCGTGGCGGTTTCCGCTCTGATCGCGGTGGAGATCGTCCCGAGGGTGGCTTCCGTCCTGACCGTGGTGGCGACCGTGGCGGTTTCCGCTCTGACCGTCCTGACCGCGGTGGCGACCGTGGCGGTTTCCGTTCCGATCGTCCTGATCGTGGTGGTTTCCGCTCTGATCGTCCTGACCGTGGTGGCGACCGTGGTGGTTTCCGCTCTGACCGTCCTGACCGTGGTGGTGACCGTCCCGAGGGTGGCTTCCGCCCCCGCAGCGAGACCCGTCCTGAGCGCAAAGAAGGCGAATCTGCCTTCAAACCCCGTGCCCGCAAAGACCACGGCTGGGGCAAAAAGCGCGACTGAGCTTCACCCTTTCTCCACACAACAGACCAGAGCTTACAGGCTCTGGTTTTCTTTTTTGCTGTGCTGAAAGGTTTTCTTCTGGTGTGAAGTGTACAAGCGAACAGGGAAGATGATGCACACAGAACCTTAAAGAATTCTTCGTGGGTGCTTTACAGGCCAAAGGCATGATGTCTGTCAGGAGGTTCATCATGTTCAAGAAAATTTTCGTTCCGGTCATCCTCGGGCTGGTTTCGGTGGCATCTGCTGCCCATGCCTTCAGTTACAACACCAACCCTGTCAAAACTTCAGCCCTGCCCGCGTATGTCACCGATTACCTGAGGGACCGCACGGATTACATGGATGCTCTGGCCGATGCAGGGGTCACCACCCTCTCCGATGGCAGCACCATTCAAACGCGCGCCATTCCAGCGGTTTCGGCAGTGGACCTGAATCTGGATGGCACTCTGGATTACGCCGTTCCTGTGGAAGGCACCTTCAACAAGAATCAAGTGGGCACCTACGTGTTGTTCGATGGCCTGACCGGCAGCAACTGGGGTGAAGTGGTCGGAAAAGATTTCGTGGTGGACAGCATTGCTCCGGGCTTCTCCACCAGAGTCCACGGCCTGATTCCGGCCACATCTCAAATGCGGGCACTGCAGAACCATTATTCTTTCGGCAATGGCAAGTTCGAGTTGATCAACGACAACATCGGCCTGACCCCGGATGAGTACCTGAAAATTCTGTCTGGACGCTGATTTGAAGAGGTCCATACAAGGCTCTGGATCTCCCCAGAGCCTTTACATTTTTGTGATCTTGCATTGCACAACACAGACAATTCACCTGCATGATGGGCACGTCATGGGGTGACAGGTGTTGCCCCTGGAGGAGCCCACCATGAAAACACACCACCTCAGTGTTTCAGACTCCATCTACGAGCTTTCCGATGAGTGGTACATCCGTGAGGATGTGATTGTGGACCGTTTTCACATCGACTATGTGCTGGTGTCCCGCTTCGGGGCGTTCAGCATTCTGGAACGTCTGGATCAAGAAAAAGTCAAAGTGCAGGACAGTTCGCTGTACATCGATGGACAGTTGCAAGATTATCTGGTCCGAGAGCACCTCGGGGCCACCCGCAGGCTGGAAGGGGTGCTGAAAATGAAAGTCAAACCCCTGATCGTCTTCAAACAGGACATCAACGGAGGGGTGGTGCAGGGGGTTCAGCTGTTGCCATTGCAGCACCTGAGCAGCCACCTCGAATTCTTCTGGCAGAAGGTTTACACCTTTGAGGACGTCATGAAAGCCTGCCGCACCCTGCGTCCCATGCTGGAAACCAGACCGGACCGCAAAGCCACCGAAGCCTTCAGCCGGAATTTGCTGATGGGGATGGGTTCTGCGTCCAGCACTACCCCTCTGGCAGGTGCTGCGCTCAGTTTTTAACAACCCCCGAGTGATTCCTCGGGGGTTCGCTGGGCTTGATCTGAGAAGATCTTTTTTGTGAACTGCCTACTGGCCTCAAGCCTGATGGCTCTGGAATCCGCCCCCATTGCCCTGCCATCTGGGTTTGGGGGCAAATTTGCTGAGGATGGTGGAGTTGTCGTAGGCCACCGAGGCATCCACCCATTTGAAGGTGCTGCTCAGGGCCTTGATGCCTTCGCTGGACAATTTCATGCCCGAGACCTCCAGACTGGCGTACATGCCGTTTCCGGTGACTTTCATGCGCACGGGCAGGTTTCCAGCGTATTCGTCCATGAAACTGGCCAGTTCGCGCAGGGCGTCGTTGTCGGTCTGGTCAAGGTCGAGGTGCAACCATGCCACTTTGGGCACCTCGGTCAGACTGTCAATGGTGACGATCTCCTCGGCAATGGCACGGATGGAGCCTTCTGAATCTTCGAGGTCCACAATCACCAGAGCGGGAGAATCGGGGATCAGTTTGTGTTGAACCCGGTCGTAGGCTTTGCTGAAGGCCACCAGTTCGATCACGCCGGATTCGTCTGCAAGGTTGAATTTGGCCATCATCCCTCCAGATTTGGTGGGTTTTTTGACGATGGCTTCCAGCATTCCAGCCAGCACCACTTTCAGACGACCATTGTTGGGGCGGTTTTGCTGGAAGTAGTTCTCCAGATGCAAAATCGTGCAACTGGCGGCCTCACGCAAACCTTCGTACTGCTCCAGAGGGTGACCGGAAATGTACAGGCCCAGCGCTTCTTTTTCGGCAGACAGTCTTTCAAGCTCTGTGAAAGCTTCAACCTGTTTCAGTTTGGGCTCGGGCATGGTGGTGGCCGCTCCGAACAGGGAGTCCATGCCGTTGTCCTGCTGGCTGGCCTGACCGAAGCTGAGGGCCTCTTCCAGAGATTCCAGCAGGGATTTGCGTTCTCCGAACATGTCGAAGGCTCCGGCTTTGATCAGGTTTTCCAGCGCTTTGCGGTTGGCGGTTTTGGAAGACACCCGTTTGCAGAAATCCGGCAGGGATTTGTAGGGGCCGTGGTTGGCACGTTCGGCCAGAATGAACTCCACAGCGTTTTCGCCCAGTCCCTTGATGGCGTACAGACCGAAGTAAATCTGCCCCCGGACCACCTTGAAGTCTGCACCTGAGTGGTTGATGTCGGGTGGGAGCACCACCACGCCCATTTTGCGGGCATCACTGACATATTCAGACACTTTATCTGAATCACGACGCTCTACAGTCAAAAGGGCAGCCATGAATTCAACAGGATGGTTCGCTTTGAGCCATGCTGTTTGATAAGAAATCACGCCGTAAGCAGCACTGTGGCTCTTGTTGAAGCCATAATTGGCAAACTTTTCAAGCAAGTCGAACAGCTTATTTGATTCTTCTTCGGGAACATTGTTGTTCTTGGAGCCATTCACAAAAAGAATGCGTTGATTTTTCATTTCATTGGCATCTTTTTTACCCATCGCCCTTCTCAAAAGGTCTGCGCCCCCCAGAGAATATCCGGCCACTGTAGAGGCAATCTGCATGATCTGCTCCTGATACACCGGAATGCCGTAGGTTTCGCGCAGGATGGGTTCCAGCCATTTTTCACTGGTGGGGAAATCCGGGTAGGTGACCGGTTCCTGTCCGTGGTGACGGCGGATGTAGGTGGGAATGTTTTCCATCGGACCCGGACGGTAAAGCGCAGACATGGCCACCAGATCGGCCAGACGCTTGGGTTTCATGCGTCTGGTGGCGTCGGCAATGCCGCCCCCTTCAAACTGGAAGATCCCTTTGCATTCGCCGCGCCCCATGAGTTCAAAGGTGGCTTCGTCATCAAAAGGAATCTCATCGAAATTGATGTTGATGCCCTTGGAGTCTTTGAGGATCTTTTTGGCCTCATCCAGAAAGGACAGGGTGCGCAGGCCCAGAAAGTCCATCTTGATCAGGCCGATGTCCTCACAGGCTTTCATGTCGTACTGGCAGACGATGCCCTCTCCCGAGTTGTCCCGCATGAGGGGCACCAGATCGGTGAGGTTGTCCCGGCCAATCACCACCCCTGCGGCGTGCACTGAGGCGTGGCGGGTCAGGCCTTCCAGTTTTTGCGCGAATTCGTAGGCAGCAGCCAGTTCCTTGTTGGCTTTCAGCATGTCCTGAATGTCTGGCACGCTTTCTCGGGCCTGCTCCAGAGAGTAGCTTTTGCCGAACTTGACCGGAATCAGTTTGGAGACCTTGTCCACGTCTGCGTACTGCACGCCCATCACGCGGGACACGTCTTTCAGGCAGGCTTTGGAGGCCATGGTTCCGAAAGTGGCAATCTGGGCGACCTTGTCGTCTCCGTACTTTTCACGCACGTAGGCGATCACTTCTTCGCGCCTCTGGTCGTTGAAGTCGATGTCGAAGTCTGGCATGGAGATGCGGTCCGGGTTCAGGAAGCGCTCGAACAGGAGTTCAAATTCCAGAGGGTCCAGGTTGGTGATGCGGATGGCGTAGGCGACCAGAGACCCTGCGCCCGACCCACGCCCCGGTCCCACGGAAATGTCGTGGTCTTTGGCCCAGTTGATGTAGTCTGCCACGATCAGGAAGTAATCGGGGAAGCCCATGTTGTTGATCACGGACAGTTCGTACTCGGCGCGCCTGAGGAGCACCAGAGCATGGTCGTACTGTGCTTTGGTGAACCCCTCCATGCATCCGCCGTCTTTGCAAAGGGCTTCCATGTCTTCGAGGGCCGGGTACTTGGTGTACTTTTCAGAAACCGCTTTTCCGAGGTCTTCCCACATGGATCCCATGAAGGCCATGGCCGCGTACAGGGTTTCAAAATCTGCGGTTTTCGGGTCAAAACCGGGCAGGCGTTTTTGCAGTTTTGCGCCGCGACCTTTGAAGTCCAGAGCCTCAAATTTTTCTTCAGTGAATTTGTCTCCATCCAGTTTGGGCTGGTAAATCTCCTTGTAATAGGCTTCAAGCGCCTCGGGATTCCGGGCTTTGTCCCAAGACTGGCAGATGTATTCGCGGATCAAGGGCTCGGTGAGGTGCTCGGGGTAGCGTTTCATCATGCCCCGGTAGGTCTGGACCCGCAACTCCTCGGACATGGTGCGACCCTCTGGAATGGGCAGGGCAGGCATCTGGTACACCCGTTTTTTGCCCACAGGCAGTTCCACGTTGCACATGCGGGCAATGTCAGCGGTGTTGTCGAAAGGCTCATCACCCCACACGTCTACAGGCAGGGCCTGCTGCATCTCATCAAGGCTCTTGACGTAAAACTCCTCGCAGGGGAACTTGAAGCGGTTTTCATCGGCCAGTGTGGCTTTGGTCTGGATGGCCAGCAAAGCATCGTGTGGCTTGGCATCCTCGCGCTTGACGTAGTGCCCGTCGTTGGTGGCGACCATGCCAATCCCGAGTTCTTTGGCCCACTGGCGCAACACCTGATTGACGCGCACCTGCTCGGGGATGCCGTGGTCCTGCACCTCGATGTAATAGTTCTCTTTGAAGAGGCTCTGGTACCACAACAGGCGCTCTTTGGCCTGTTCCAGACGGTCTTGCATGATCAGTTGGGGCACTTCCGCGCCAAGGCAGCCAGAGAAGGCAATGATCCCTTTGTGGTGCTCCATCAGCAGTTCATGGTCGATGCGCGGCTTGTAATAGTAGCCTTCGGTGTAGCCCCGTGAAGTGAGGCGGCACAGGTTCTGGTAGCCCTCAAAATCTCTGGCCAGCAGGGTCAGGTGGAAGATGCCCTTTTCACCGCTCTGGCCGGGCTTCTTGTCCCTGCGCGTGCCCATTCCGGGAACCACGTAAGCCTCATAGCCGATGATGGGTTTGACCCCCATCTGCTGGGCATAATTGAAAAAGTGCACGGCCCCGTGCATGTTCCCGTGGTCGGTGATGGCACAGGCCGGATCGTTGGGGGTGACTTCTTTGACCCATTTCAGCAGGTCCTTCAGTTTGGCGGCCCCATCCAGCAGGGAGTACTGGGTGTGCTGGTGCAGGTGGGCAAACTTGCGGGGAGAACAGCTGGTGCAATTCGGATCAATGCAGGAGTCATGCGACGACATGGTTCACAGTGTACCCCACCCGGAATTTCAGATGGTGGGCAACAGAACGTTGGGTTTTCGTTTGTGTGCGTAATGCTCAAGGGGCCTGCGGCCCCGCCGAGGGCTGAGGGCCGAGGGCAGGAAAAGCTCTGGCTGATGCAGACAGGGCGATGCATGCATCGCCCCTACATATCCCTTGACGGTTTTTTGTGGGTAGAACAGGATGCTCTCGGCTCTCGGCTCTCGGCCCACATGGTATCTTGACCCTGTGTTGTGGCTCAAACAAAAACTCACAGCCCTGCTGGGGGCGGCTCTGGCGGTGGTGGTGCTTGTCACGTTCATCATGATGTTCACGCCAGAGCGAGGAAACCAATTCAATGCTCTGGCAGTGGGGGTAGGCATTTTACTGTTTGGCAGCCTTCCTGTGCTTTTGATTTCGGCCTTCTCGGATTGGTTGACCCCGAGGTTTGGTCCCAAACGCAAATGGATGTCTTTGCTGGTGCATGTGGGTCTGGGTGGGCTTTTGACGGTGCTGGCAGTGCAGAGTGCACAGGGACTGCTGCCTGTGGCTTTTTTGATGGTGGTGTTCTGGTGGCTCGATGAAACCGTGCGCCATCCGAAAGCCAAACCGCCCAGAGCTTGAACAGGATGTGATGGTTGCGCCAGAGCCCTTTTGCAAAAGGGCTACCCTGAGACATGGTCTTCTGGAAGTGGCTGGCCCGAAAATTGAAAGCTTTGTTGATGGCTGTGGTGGTCATTTCCCTGATCATGGGCACCATGACTTTTCTGGATGGCACGTTCGATCAGGCGTATCAGGTCATGGCCCTGACGGCCCTTTTTGCACCTTTTTATGGTCTTTTTCCTGCTTTGCTGGTCACAGCACTCTCTGACCGTTTTGCAGCCAGCTGGAAATACCCCAGAAAATGGACGGCTCTGGGCATTCACCTGCTGGGTGGGTGCTTGTTTTTGTTCTCTGTGGGGCCTTACTGGGGTTGGCTGGGTGTGGTGGCTGCTTTTGTGTTCTGGGTCACCGATGAGCGCCTGCGTCCCGGATGAATTTTGTTTTGAGTCCTGTGATTGCGTTGAGCCCCAGTCCAGAGACCATCGGGTGATATGCTCTGGAAGTGAAAAAATCAAAAAATGAACGGCCTTATCTTTACAGGCAATTCATTGTTTTTTTGAGTTTGGGTGCAATTTTATGGTATGTCCAATGGCCGTTTTCTTTTGATTCGCATTTTCCCTTGACGGCTCAAGACCAACAAAAAGCTTGTTTGAAAGAGGTCAAGAGAAAGTTTTCAGTTCCCATCACCATTCTGGATGTGGGCGTTGGGGAGCATGCATGGAATGATTTTCGCCTCAAACCAGAGCATCAAGGTGCAGTGTGGGTGGCAACCGCGAGATACACAACAGATTCAGGTGAAATCAAGAATCAATTCTTCAGGTGTGAAGTCTGGGGTGACCATCCTTTGCTGGCAAAAGTTGAAGTGCAGGTTCCCTCCCGTTGAGGGGCAATCAGAGAAACCACTGTTTTTCTTCAGGTGGTGGACCGCATTGAAGCCTGCAGAAGATCGGTATACTTGATGGACCATGCGTGCCTTGATGTCTCTGGGATTGTGCCTCTTGCTTTTGACCGGTTGCGAAAAGCCTCAGAAAACAGATCAGAATCAGGTGCGGCCAGCACAGGAAAAAACCCCCAAGCCTGAAACGCCGCCAGAGGTGCAGAAAGACACCCATCAGGCAGAGTGGCGCACCGTCAAGCAGGGCAGAAACAACCTCAGTGAGGTGCTCTACACCAGCGATGGCCTGAAAATCGATTCTCTGGTGTGTGCCCCCCAGAACCTCAAGGCAGGCACCCCTCTGGTGATGCTGGAGCACGGGGGTTTTGACACCGAGACCGATGTGAAAAAGTGCCAGGAGTACGCCAACCTCGGGTATGTGATCGCCCAGAGCGCTTACCGGGGTCAGGGCCGCAGTGAAGGCAAGGTGGAGGCCTGCCTTGGCGAGGTCAACGATTCTCTGAACCTCAAGAAAATCGTGAAGGACCGCCTGAAAACCCGAGGGGTGATCCATGTGGGGGTCAGTCTGGGCGGGTGCATCGCCCTGAAAGCCAGTGCGGGGCAGAAAGATGTGCTCGGGGTGGCGGTGCTGGTGACCCCGATGGATTTTGCCCAGCAAATCCGCATCCTGAGGGCTTCCCGTCCAGATGCCCTGAAACGCTGGTACAGCATTTTTGGTGGCACCCCCGAGGATGCCCCAGAGCAGTACGAGAAACGCCAACCCCTCAAGGCTGCGAGCCAGATCAAGGCTCCGGTTTTGAACCTGATTGCTGCTCAAGATCCGCTGATTCCGTACAAGCAGCAGTGTGATTTGCTGGCAGTGCGCAAAAAGGCAGGCAACAAAGTGACAGCGGTTCACCTTGCCAGAGATGGTGCAGAAAACCCTGCCTTGCAAGAGCGGTATGTGTGCAAAGGGGAGGGCAAGCCTGAGTTCAAACTGCCAGCGTTCAAGGGACAGGATGTGTTCGTGACCTATTACGACCTCCACCACACCAGTACCCGACACATGTGGAACACCGTGCAAGCGTTCATTCAGCAAAAAGCCCCGTTGCCCTGATCAGGTCACTGGGCCTGTTTTTTGACCTCGCGAAATTCCTGCTGCAACTCTTCCAGTTCCTCATCGCTGGCTTCTTCCAGATCGATGATTTTGTTGCGTGCGGCTTCCAGAGCCCGGATCATCTCATCAAGTTTGAGGTGGATGGCTCGAGATTCCCGGTTTTGGGCGTTCTGGATCAGGAACACCATCAAGAAGGTGATGATGGTGGTGGAAGTGTTGATGACCAGTTGCCAGGTGTCCGAAAAATGGAACATGGGTCCGGTGATCAGCCAGAGCACAATCATGCCCAGTGCCACCATGAAAGCCCATGCAGATCCGGTGACTTCTGCGGTTTTCTGGGCAAACTGTCTGAAAAAGGTGTTCATGTGACCTCCAATCTGTTCTCAGGGTCCTCTTGAAGCTTATCAACCACATGAAATGGGCCCTTCATGGGCGTTTGAGGGAAACTCAATCTGGTTCACATGCAGGTTCTGCAGACATTCAGAGCAAGGCAACTGCTACTCTGGATGGGTGCAATTGCCCGACTGGCTTCTGAACCTCGAACCCTTGCTGGTGCATGTTTTGTTGTTTGTGGTGCTGCTCATCGAGGGGATTGGGGTGCCCGGTATTCCTTTTGAGTTGCTCTGGGTCACCGAAGGTCTGCTGATTCATGCAGGCAAAACCACCTTCTGGGAAGCGGTGTTGTGGGGCACGCTGGGGAACTGGATCGGGAATGTGCTGGGGTATTTGTTTGGGCACAAAATTGCCGCTTACCTGCCAGAGAAAGCCCGCAATGCGGTGCAGTTGGAAGATGTGAAACGCTGGTACGACAAGAACGATTTCTGGGTGATTGTGATCAGCCGGTGGCTGGGCTTTTTGCGCACCCCTTTCATTCTTTATGCAGGTCTGGCCGGGGTGGGCTTCCGACGTTTTTCGGTGTTCAGCCTGATTGGGGCTGCATTGTGGGTGGGGGTCTGGCAGTATGGCCTCTGGAAATCCGGGGAAGCTTTTTTGAAGTGGTGGCAGCAGTACCAGATCTGGATCATTGCAGGGTGCGTTCTGATTGCATTGATCAGCGTGGGTTGGATGTTGCTCAGGAAACCACAACTCCAGAAGCAGAAATGATCAGGCCATCGTGACAGGTCACCTGCTGGTCTTTGTTGTCTTCATTGCTGTTCTGATGGGACATAAGGGAAATCCCGAATGGAGAACGTCATGATTGTAAGGAAATATGATGTCTCATACCCCCCCTTTTCTCTGTGATGTTGTGTTCTCCCAAGGAAACCCCAATGACCGCACACTTGAAGAATCACACCCAGATCCCGCAACCCCTCAAGACGGAGCTGAACAGAGAAACCCTGTGCAGTGCCATTGAACAGAGCCGAGAAGCCCGCATGGTGGTCCTCTCTGCCCCGAGTGGATATGGCAAAACCACTTTGCTGGCCCAGATTGCCCGCCAGCACCCCCAGGAAAGCATCTGGCTCACCCTCACCCCCAACGAATCCGAACCGGTCCAACTGCACACGGTCTTGACCCGTGCCCTCAGCCATGCCATTGCAGGCCTGTCCTTCGTGCATTCGCAAGAAGCCCTGCAACACACCTGGAACCCAGAGCGCACCGCTGTCGCACTGGCCCGTGACCTCGATGATCTGGAACTCAACTTGCGCATTTTTCTGGATCAGGCCGAACACCTCGGGGCAGACGCCCTGCGTTGGCTGAACGCTTTTGTGGGCGCTCTCACTGAGGGACACCAGGTCTTGATGTCCACTTTCGATGCCCAGTCCTTGAGGATCGGGCAATGGGTGGCCCGAGGGCAGGCGGTGGTGTACGGCATCCGCGAACTGATGTTCAGTCCGCAGGAGTGCCAGAGCCTCCTGAATGTTCCTGTGCCAGAAGCCCAGCAGGTGCACCAGCAATTTGAAGGCTGGCCGGTGTGTGTGGCTCTGGTGGCTTCAGGGGCAGGCCATTACGTGGGTCCGCAAGACCTGATGGAAGACTTTTTGCAGCGCCTCCCCCCCGAGATGCTGGACTGGCTCACCGAGGCCAGTGTGCTGGACCTCTGGAGCGAAAACGAATTTGAATCTGTTGGGGTGCTCTATCCCTTCGACTGGGAACACCACCTCAAAAAAGCCGGGCTTCCAGTGATTCCGCTGGGCCAGCAGCAATACCGCCCCCATGGTCTTTTGCTCAAAGCCCTTGAGCAACACCTCAAGAAAAACCCCGAGCGTTACCGCCTGCTGCATGTGGCGGCGGCCCGCAAAGCCGAAGAGGAACGGCGTTTTCTGGAGGCCATCACCCATTACCTGACCGTGCGGTACACCGCAGAAGCCCTCAGGGTCACCCGCAGCATCATCCCCAACCTGCTCGGGCGTTACGAGTACAGTTTGGTGCGCCGGATTCTGGAGTTGTTTCGCACTTCAGAGTTGCCCGATGAATTGAAGTATGCACTGGCCCAATCCTGGACCGACACCGGAGAACTGGTCCGTGCCGAAACCCTGCTCAGGGACATCCAGCAAGAAGACTTGCAGGGCAAAGTGCTGCTTCAGCAGGCGTTTCTGGCCAACCGCAGGGGAGACTCCAGACGGGTGATTTCCCTGTGCAATCAGGTGCTCAAGGCCAGTGCCTCAGAGCGCACCCACACCGAGGCTTTGCGCCTCAAGGCGTGGGAATTGGCCTTTGCAGGGCAACCTGAGGAAGCCTTGACCCTCAACCAGCAGGCTTTGCAGCACTGTGAATCGCTGGAAGACGAAGTGCTGCGTGCCCACATCATCACCCACATGTCCAGCATCAAAAACCAGTTGGAACACCCCATCGAAGACATCGAGCAAGGACTGCGTGAAGCCATCGAAGTGTACGATCTGGAAGGCAAACACCAGATGCTGATGATCTCTCTGGGCAACCTCTCGGACCTGTACATGAACACCGGCAAAACCACCGAAGCCCTGCAACTGCTGGAACAGTGTGTGGAACTCGCAGAAAAAACCGACAGCCATTACCGCATGGTGGCCTACGAGAACTTCGGTGACTTTTACAACATCGGAACGCACTTCACAGAGGCAGAAACGTATTACCAGAAGGCTGCCAGAGTGGCTCAGGATTTCAAGCTGGAACGGGACCTGATCCGCCTGCGTTACAAGCTCTGCGAAGTGCGCATCAAAAACCGCCAACCCCACCAGCAAGGGCTGGAAGAACTGCGTAAAATGCCCTCCCTGACCACCCTTGGCGCAGTGGGCAAGTTCTACGAGGCGATGCTGGATCTGGCTGCTGCACAACCCCAGCAGGCTCTGGGCCGTTTGCTGGACGCAGACATCCAGAAACTGGACCGCTTTCGGCGCGAACGGGCCAAGTATCTCAAAGCCCGCATCGAACGGACCCCCATGCATTCCAGCATGCATCTGGCGTTTCAGACCAGCGACGCCCTGCTCTTTGAGGAGGCCCCTGAAGCCCCCGAGCCCCTCCCTGAAGTCTCCCGCCTTGGGGTGAAAGTGGTGACTCTGGGCGAGTTTGCCTTGCTCTTTGAAGACCAGAAGATCGGCATTCCCTACAAAAAGTCCGCAGAAATCATGCTGTTTTTGCTGCTTCACGGCGGATGCACCCGTGACCAACTGGTCAGTGCCCTCTACGACGGAGACCGCGACCCCCGCAACATCGAATACTTCAAGGTGCTGGTGCGGCGTCTGCGCAACACCCTCTCGGAGCGGATGGCCCTCAGCTTCAACCCGATCATCTTCGAGAACAACATCTACCGCATTTCCGAAAAATTCCAGTTTGAACTGGACTTCGAGCAGTTGCGCACCCCTCAGGTGGACCGCAAATGGTTGCTGGAGGTGCTGAGGAAGAAAAAAGAACTCCTCCCAGAGCTGGACACCGAATGGATCGCCCAGTTGCGTGAAGATGTGCGCCAGCAGATCCTGAATGCCGCGGTGCACCTCGCCCGTTCTCAGGACCCCAGAGAAGGCATCGATGTGTGCATGGACGTTTTGCGCATGGACGAATACCACGATGGGGTGGTGGAGGTCATCAACAACCATCTGGAGGCCATCAACGATCAGGTGTTCAACACCTCTGTGCTGCAGAAGGTGCGGGCTTTGCGCAGTTCCTGAGCGTGTTACTGATCTGAGCAGAGGTTGCAGCAACCTCGTTGTGGTTTCCTGACCTTTCCATTCGCTTTGCTCAAGCAGAAGTCAGTTCAACTGACTTCTGCTGAAAGCAGTAGCTCTGGCTTTTGAAAAGTTGCTTCATTGGACAACACAGAAAACCCAAGAAATCACCCCGGAGTGCACGCTCCGGGGTGTTCTTTTCAATCGGGTTTGAATTTTGGAAGGTTCAGATGGTGGGGGGAACGGGGGGGAGGGGAGGAACAGGAGCAGAAGATCCGGTGGGGAGGGGAGGTAGGGTGGAACCGCCAGATTCGGCCATCAGGTTCATTTCGGTGCTGTGGGCAACAGCGGTGTTTTGCACAGTGACGTGAGCGGCGACGGTCAGAAGGGCGGCAACCAGAGCGATCCATGCTTTTTTCATAACTTCCTCCTCGGGGTCTTGCTGGTGTTCCTGCTGGTGTTCGTGTGGAGCGTTTGGGATTCTTGAGGACTTTCGTCCTTGCTTCCTGCTTTGATGGGATCAGATTACGGTGACCCCGGAGACACCCCGGAGACACGGAGACAGCAAACCAGAGACAAACGGTGTCTCTGGTCAAAAATCCTGTTTGGAATGGTATTTTTATGGTTTCTGCTCAAGAGGGACAGCATGACCTTGCTGTTCCCGCTGGTGTCTCCGGGGTGTCCGTGTCTCCGGCCCATACTGACCTCAGCTTTGAAGAGACAGCAAAGCGAAATCACCCGCAAGACCATCAAGAAAAGGAGTGATAACAGTGTGGCACAACACGCACAGCGCTTCAGCAGTGCTCACCCAAGCCGGTGCGCCCCCCCAGACCATCCTCAGCATTGAAGCCGTCAGCAAAAACTACGGCAACATCCAGGCCCTCAAGAGCACCTCTCTGGAAGTGCGCTCAGGTGAAGTGGTGGCCCTGCTCGGACCCAACGGGGCAGGCAAAAGCACCCTCGTCAACCTGATCCTTGGACTTCTGAAGCCCACCTCGGGCAGCGTGCGGGTCTTCGGAGGAGACCCCACCATCGCCAGCCACCGGATCCGCACCGGATGCATGCTGCAAAGCGCCGCTCTGGCCTACAACCTGAGTGTGCGGGAACTGATCGAACTGTTCAGCAGCTACTATCCCGATCCCCTTCCCCTCCAGCAGGTGCTGGAAATGGCCGGACTCACCGACATTTCGACCCGCCTGTACGGCAAGCTCTCGGGAGGCCAGAAACGCAAGGTGTGCTTTGGCATCGCCATCTGCGGCAACCCCGAGCTGATCGTGATGGACGAGCCCACCACCGCCATGGACGTGGAAACCCGCCGCGACTTCTGGAAACAGGTCAAAGGCTTCATCCAGAGCGGCAAAACCGTGCTGCTGACCACCCACCATCTGGAAGAGGCAGACGCTCTGGCAGACCGCATCGTGATGATCGATCAGGGACAGATCATCAAACAGGCCACCCCCCACGCCCTGAAAGCCGACCTCTCCATCCAGCACGTGTCTTTCAAGAGCAGCCTGCCCAGTTCCGCTTTCAGTCAGATTGCTGGTGTTCGCACCGTGCAGCAAGACGGAGACCGCATCAAACTGGTGGTCAATGCCGATGAGGTGATTGCCCCCCGCCTGTACGAAATCGACCCCAACCTCAAAGAATTCGCAGTGCGCCCTGCCGATCTGGAAGATGTGTTCTTCGCACTGACCCAAAAAGGAGGTGCCGCGTGACCACCCTTCCCACCCAGTATGTGGCCCGCAAAAAACGCAAGGCCAACCTGCTGAAAATCTACCTGATCGAAACCAAGACCGAATTCTTGAAACTGCTGCGCAACCCAATGTTCGTGGTTCCCACGCTGGTTTTTCCCCTGATGTTCTACGCCATCTTCGGACTGACCTTCGGGAATCAGGTGGGTGCAGGCGGTCTGCGCATCCCGATGTACATGCTCGCCACGTACGGGGCTTTCGGGGTGATCGGTTGCTCCCTGTTCAGCTTCGGGGTGGGCATCGCCACCGAACGCGGTGTGGGCTGGCTGCTGGTCAAGAAAGTCTCTCCCATGCCCCCCTCTGCTTTCCTGATCTCCAAAATCCTGATGGCGACCCTGTTCAACTGCATCATCGTGATGCTGCTGTTCACCCTCGGGATGCTGGTCGGCAAAGTCCAGATGGACCTGCAAATGTGGTTCTCCTTGGCCGGAGTCTTGATTCTGGGTGCCCTGCCCTTCTCTGCAATGGGTCTGGCTCTGGGTTTCCTGTCCAGTCCGATGGCCTCTCCCGCCATTGCCAACCTGATCTACATCCCGATGTCCTTTGCCTCGGGCCTGTGGATTCCCCTCTCTCAACTGCCCGAGTTCTTCCAGAAGATTGCCGTGTTCCTGCCCCCCTACCACTTTTCGCAACTGGCCCTCAGCCAGATCGGGGGTGCACCAGAGGTGAATGTGCTGTCCCACGTGCTCTGGTTGGCCGGTTTCGCAGTGCTGTTCAGCTTGATCGCCCTGTACGGGTACCACAAAGACGAAGGCAAGACCTCTCTCTGAGACGTCCCCGAAAATCCACCCCAAACCTTTCGCCCCACACCTTTCAAGGAGGAAGTTATGAACCAGAAAAAAGACATCATGCAGGACCTGGAGTTTGACCTCGACACCCTGGAGATCAGCGAAGTGCGTGACTCCACCGGCCTCGCCGAAACCGGAGCCTCTTCCGGAAGCAGCAGTTGCGGCAGTTCCTCTTGCTGCGGAAGCTCCTCCTGCTGCTGCAGCATGGAAGCCCAGTAACCCGCAAATCAACCTGAAACCCCTTCATTGGCCCTCAGAATCAAGCCCTCTTTCCAACTTTTAAAGGAGAACCAACATGAGCCAGAACCTGAACAACCTGAACGACGTGGACTTCAACCTCGACACCCTCGAAATCAGCGAAGTGCGTGACTCCACCGGCCTTGCCGAAACCGGAGCCTCCTCTGGAAGCAGCAGTTGCGGAAGCTCTTCTTGCTGCGGTAGCTCCTCCTGCTGCTGCAACCTTGAGGCCAGCGAGCAAGTCGCCCCCTGAAGAACCCCCGAGGCTGGCCCCTGGCAAAGGCTGGGGGCCTTTTTCAAAGACATTTTTTCAGCAAAGGAAAAAACCGGTGATGCAACAGGTTGCGAAATCCCAAATCAGTGAAGTCCAAGCCAAGGTGTCCTCCTCCGCTCTGGTGCGTTTCAATCCTCTCTCTGCTGGCAAGCTTGGTTTCGGTGCAGGTCTGGATGGTGCCTGGCAGGAACTCCACAGGCTTCAGATGTTCCTGAACGGTCAGCGTGAGCAGTGCTGCGAGCGCCTGTACCAGAGGATTCCCTCCCTGCCAGAACCCCAGAAGTCATTTTTGATCGCTTTCAGACGGGACCTTTTCAATGGCCGCCCCCTGAAACCCCTGCCCGAAGGCGTGCTGGAACTGCTGGACCCTGAAACCCAGCACCACCTGCAAGTGTACCGCCGCCAGCAGGACCTTTTGAACGAACTGCAACAGGAATTTTTGAAGCGCCAGCAGCAGGAACGCGAAGCCCTGCAAGGGGTGTGCCAGAACGAAACTTTTCTCAAGGCCCTTGCGGTGTCCAGCCCCTCAATGCTGGAAGCAGCACAGGCCTACGCCAGAACCCCCCTGCCCGAGCACCGTTCCCGCATCCGCAAAACCGAGCATTCGCTCTTGCAATTTGCGACCCGTGCTGCCCTGAAAACCAGCCCTTTCAGCCACTACACCGCTCTGGTAGGGGCAGTCTGGGAGAAAGAAGCCCTTCAAACCCTGCCGTTGCCTGAAGTGCAGGCCACCAGCACCCCCCACCACATCATGGTTCGGCGTTTGCTGGACGCGGTGCTGCAACACCCCGAGGTGCTGCCTCTGGTGCAGTTTCAGGTGAATCCCCGTGTCCGTCTGCTGGACGAACAGGTGGTCTTTGAACAGCGCATTGATGAAAAGGAACGCCAGCCCAGAGCCCACAAGGTCGCCACACGCACCATCCGCCTGAAAAAGACCCCGGTGATGGACCTCCTGATGGCCTCCTCTGGAACGCACACCCTTGCAGAGTGGGTGGATGTGCTGCAAGTCACCCCCGAGAAGTGGGACGCCTGCCTGAATTACCTGAACAAACTGCAAGAGGTCGGTTTCCTGCAACCTGTGGTTCCGATCCCCTCCCAGACCACCGACATCTTGAGGGACTTGATTGCTTACCTGCACACCCTGAAGCAAACCCCTGCTGCCCTGCTCTTTGAAGAAGTGGACCAACTGACCCGCACGTTTGCCCAGGCCCACAGTGCAGAACGCCCCCGCATTCAGGCCCGCCTGCGTCACCTCTGGACCGAAGCTTACAGCCTGTACGGACAGACGTTGCCCTCTGGCCCACTCTTCTATGAGGACGTGTCCAGCCCCGAGTTGCTCCGCCTGCCCGAGCAGGACTGGCAGAGTGTGCATCAGGACCTCGCAGACCTGATTTCGGTCCTGAGGGTGTACGACACCCACCTGATGTTCAAACCGCTGGTGCAGCAGGTGTTTGATGCCCAGTGCCCCTCGGGTCGCCTGGATCTGGAAACCTTCCTGATGCAAAACCCTGAGCTGTTCAACGACTGGTTGAAGCTGGCCATGCAGGGCCTCACCCCTGAACTGCGCAAAAACCCGACCATCGTACAGGCACAGGCCGTTCAGAAAGCCTTCCAGACCGCTTACCTGCAAGCGGCCCGCCACCAGACCCCCCTCCGTCTCGACCGTGAACAACTGAAAACCTGGGCCCAGAGCATGCCCGCCGAATGGCACAAGCAGGATTACGCTTACGGGATTTTCGCCCAGCCTGCCCGGACCGAAAACGGCATTCAAATTTACATCAACCAGATGTATCAGGGGCACGGACAGTACTTCAGCCGGTTCCTGCCCGGCCTGCACCCCGAGATGCAAGAACGGGTGCGCTCTGGGGCTCAGGAGCACTTTTCAGAGGTGATGCTGGTCGGCCTGAACAGCGTGTATGGCTTCAACGCCAACCTGCATCCCACGTTCACCCCTTTTGAACTGGACATCGACAACACCGGAGACCCCACCAAAGTTGCGTTTTCCGATCTGGAGCTGCGCCGCACCGCAGACGACCTGAAGGTGTTCCACAAAGGCACCGGACAGGAAGTGCAGGTCCTGTACTCGGGCTTCCTGATCTCGCAGATTCTGCCTCCAATGGAGAGCTTTCTGGTGACCTTCTGCAACTCGGGCCTCCTGACCCCTTACCTGCTGGACGCCGCCCAGAAAATCCTGCAAGCCGAAAATCCCCACACGGTGATTCACCTTCCAGAGGTGGCTTTCGGACAGGTGGTGCTTGCCAGACCCCGCCATGTGGTCCCCAGAAGCCTGATTCCAATGCAAGAAGCACAGGAAACCGACGAAGCCTACTTTGTGCGTCTCAACCTGTGGCGTCAGGAGCACAGTCTCCCTGCCCGGTTCTTTGCGAGGGCTCTGGAAGAGGCCAAGCCCGCCAGCGCAGACCTGAAAAGTTGGCAGGACCGGGTGATGCGCGGCAGCGTCAAACCCCAGTACCTCGATCTGGACAGCGCTCTGGGGGTGCGGTACTTCGCCAAATGGCTGCGCGACAGCACCCACGGCTTCACCTTCGAGCCCTGCCTCCCCGAGCCCGGCAACACCCTGATGCACAGCGGTGAACCCCACACCCTCGAAATCCTGATGGAAGTCACCCAAGGAGACCGCAAATGAAGCAAGCCCTGTACGTTGTCTACCACCAGCCTTCCAAAAAGGCATTGCTCACCGATTTGCTGGTCCCTCTGGCCCTGAACCTCCAGAGCAAAGAAGGGGTGCGTCACGTCCATCTGGAACGCCACTGGAAACACGGCCCACACGTCCGTCTGGTGCTGGACACCGACCACAAGGACCTGATCATCGAGGCGCAGTCTCTGGTCCGGGACCACCTGCAAGCGGCCCCCTCTGCCCAACCCCTCGATGCAGACCGCTACCTGAAAGAGGCCGAAAAACTGGGCATCCTCGAAGTGGAACCTGGTCCTTACCTGCCCCTCTGGCCCGACAACACCGTGCACATCGGAGAGGCCCCGGACCGCTCGGCTTTGCTGGGAAATGCCCAGACCCAGACGCTCAGGGACCGTTATATGCACAGCCTTTTGAAACCTGTGCATGCCACCCTCCAGCAACTGAAAGCCCAACCCGGCATGAAAATTCCTCTGGTGGTGCAAATCCTGACCCTCAACGCAGCCCTGTACCCACATGGTCTGTTCAGTGGACACCTGTCTTACCGCTCCCACCTCGAAGAGCACCTGTTCCATGCAGGTGAAACGGTCCGGGAAGGTTTCGCACAACGGCACGCCCCGCATCGGGACTGGTTCATTGAGCAGGTGCGCGATGTGCAGAACGGTGAAATTTCCGAAGTGTTGCAGCTCTGGAAAGACCACTTCGAGCAGATGTGGGAAGAGGCCCTCCCTCTGGCCCGAGCCGGTTTCCTGCATGACGAGTCCAGCCTGTTCATCCGCGCAGTCGCCGAGCAGGTCAACCCCGAGGCCGTTTCCCGCTGGGAGTTCACAGATGAACGCGCTTACAGCCCGTTCCACACCAGACTCCGCCAGTTCAACTTCCTGCCCGAGCGGGCCAATGTGGAAGAGTTCTCGATTTACCGCACCCTCACCAACTTCCTGTACAGCAGCCTGACCCTGCTGGACGTGTCGCCCACCGAACGCTACTTCAGCAACTTTGTGATCGGTGAATCCATCGAAGCCCTGTTCAACCGCCGCTGGCAAGACCATTTTGATGCATGGTGGGCCGCCCATCACTCCCCCCTGGAGATGGCCCCCCAGGAGGTGAAGTGATGCAAACCCTGACCCAGACCCGCTTGCAACTGAGACCCGTCGTGAATTACGCCCCTCTGGAAGATGGCATTGAATTCCAGCACTGGGACGCCACCTTCAGCTTCCGGGGCCAGCCTGCCCTGTACCGCCTGTTTCAGATGCTGCTTCCTGCTCTGGAAACCGGCAGCGACCTTTCCGAACTGCTGACCGGCCTCCCAGAGAAGGCCCGCAAAGCCGCACACTGGCTTCTGGACGAGCTTCAGAAAAGGGACGCCCTGATCCGCATGGACACCCCCCCAGAAGTGGGCCGTTTCGAGCAGAGCTGGTCTTACCTGATGGCGGTGGCACAGAATCCCACCTCGGCTTTCCTGAAGGTCCGTCAGGCCCGCATCGAAGTGATTGGAGACGGTGCTCTGGCCCGCATCACCGCCCGCACCCTTTCCCGTCTGGGCATCGGACAGGTGCATGTGCACTTTGACCTCTCCGAAGACCTCCAACTCACCGACCCTGCCCTGACAAGGGAGGTGGCCGTTCAGCCGGACCTGACCCTGTACGCCCTTCTGGACGCAGGGCTGGACAATGTGCAGTTCCCTGCCCTGCAAGGGGTGCTGGGCCGTGAACGGGGCGTCATCTCGCCTGTGGCCGCAGACCCAGAGGCCCGCACCCTGACCCGTGTGATGGAACTGCTCCGGGTGCCTCTGGGCGAGGGGCACATCCCCGACACCACCCGCAACCTGTTCAGCAACCTGCTGGCTCTGGAGGCGTTCCGCACGGTGGCCGGAGTGCCCACCCCGGTCATGCAGCAAGAAGCCGTGCTGATCGAAACCGCGCAGCTCAGCAGCAAAACCGTCAAGCTCCCCGAGGCCCGCCCAGCTCTGGAGGTCTCTGAAGCGGTTGAGCAGGCGAGACAGCACCCTGCCCTGAACCGCACGGACATTCTGGGACAGCTCAGCAACGTGTCGAACGCCGTCCTGGGCCTCCTGCCAGAGATGAAACCCGTCGGGGTTCAGATGCCGCTCTTCGCGTACAGCATGGATTTTCAGGGCAACCTGATTGCAGGTTGGGGGGCAGATGGGGCAGAGGCCCAGTTCCAGTCCCTGCAAGCCGGAGTCTTGCACCTGCTGAACCAGCAACCCCTCCCAGAGACCGCCTGGGACCTGCGGAACGAGACCACAGGTCCAGTGGATTCTGCAAAATGGGTGCCCGCAGTGGGTGCAGGATTTGACCTCTGGGTGCAAGAAGGCATCCGCAGCGCCCTGCTGCAAGCGTGGAAAACCGGAAACACCGTTCAGTGGACCACTTCAACGGTGAAACGCCACCAGCTTCCCCTTCATGCCACATGGTTGTTCAAGTCCCTGCCCCTGATTTACCAGAAGGTGCCCACGCTGGAAGTGTCGGTGTCCGCGCAGCTTCCGGGCCTTCAGGTGGCGGTGGTTAGGGACGGAGAGCAGATCCTCGGGGCTGCCGTGCACGAAGACCTGCAAGAAGCGTGGCTGCGTGCCCTCAAAACCGCAGTGGCCAGCCTGCAACTGACCGGCACTGTCCAGAACGCCCCCAGAGCTTTTGAAACACCCAGCATCCAGCAAGGCAGCCCCGACCCCTCCAGAGGTTTCTCTGATCTGTTGACCACCGTGCAAAACGCGGGCTTCAAAGTGAAAGTTCATCCGTGGGTGCAAGAAACCAGCCTCTCCAAACTGCTGACCAGTGGGTGGGTGATGCTCGATGCCTGAACTGTTTCTGGTGGGAGAAGGTCGGCTGTACGGGGCTGTGCAACAGCAAAGCCTGTTTCAGGACCGTTTCCTCAAACCTCTGGACCGTGAACCTGCTGCGGGCGATGTGCTGGTTTCCGCCCATGACCAATGGAGGGGACCCGAGATTCAGGACCTCGAAGGGTATGCGACGCGCAACGGTGCACACTTCATTCCTGCGGTCTTGAACCACAGTCTGGTGACGGTCGGACCGTGGATTGACCCTGAAGGCTCATTTTCTGCTCTGGATGCCGAAAAGCGCCGCAAAGAAGTGGCTGGCTTTCAAGAGCTGGACCATCAACGCGACCTGAGCAGTGTGCTTCCCGAGCCTGCCCTGACGCTGGCGGTCAATGCGCTGGACGCCCTCCTGCAAAGCTACCTGCAAGACCAATCTTTCGATGCAGGTCGGGTGTACGCCCTGAGGATTCAGGACTTGATGGGCAGATGGCACCAGTTTCACCTGCCTGCCCACGCAGGACCACTGCTGCAAGACGACACCTTTGAAGCTGCCCGCATTGAGCTGCAACCCCGAATCCAGCACAACCCCCGGTCTTTCCGCGAAAAACCCCTTGCTGTGGACCGCCAGACCTTGCGCGACCACCTGCTGGACTGGCGTTACGGCCTGATGAACCACACCTTCAAAACCAACAACACCCCTCTGGCGCTCAGCGGTGTGGAATTCCAGATTCCGGGTCGCAAAGCCAGAGAAAGCGGATGGGGCCGCAGCGAAGACTTCGAAAGCGCAGAACAGGTGGCTTTTCTGGAGGCTCTGGAGCGTTACGGTTCCCAGCGTCCCAGAGGCAAACGCACCACGGTTCGGGGCAGTTTCAAAGACCTGCAACCCCACGCTTTTGATCCACGCAAACTCGGGCAGGTGACCTCGGGTTACGAGTCGCACCCGGATTACCGTTACACCCCTTTTCAGGAAGACACCGTGACCGACTGGGTGTGGGGTCACTCTTTCTCTGAAGGGCAACCCGTGCTGGTCCCCGAGCATCTGGCTTACTACAGCCACAACCAGATTCCCAGAGCAGAACGCTTCTTTTACGACAGTTCCAATGGTTGTGCCCTCGGAGCGTCCAGAGAAGAAGCCACCCTGTACGGTCTTTTGGAGGTCATCGAACGGGACGCTTTCCTGATCGCCTGGCACACCCGCG
This sequence comes from Deinococcus misasensis DSM 22328, assembly GCF_000745915.1. Lineage (NCBI taxonomy): Bacteria > Thermotogati > Deinococcota > Deinococci > Deinococcales > Deinococcaceae > Deinococcus > Deinococcus misasensis. The sequence goes on along the minus strand of NZ_KN050781.1, from coordinate 142,446 downwards.
CACCCGTTCCAGAGATCGATCTGGACAGCATCGATCAGCCGATGGTGCAGCACCTGAGAAACCGTCTGGAGTCCATCGGCTTTGACCTGCACTGCTTTGACATCACCACCGACAACGGGGTTCCTGCGGTCTGGGCTTTGCTGGTGAACCAGAAAGACGAGTACCCCAAAACGCTCTCGGCAGCAGGGGCACACTTTGATCCCAACAAGGCTTTGCTGGGAGGGCTCATTGAAGTGGCCGTGAACGCCTTTGTGCATGAACGCCACGCAGCCCACACCGATGAGGCTTTGCTGGCGATGCTGGAAGATCCGACTCTGGTCAAAACCCTTGATGACCATGTGGCGGTCAATGCCCACCCCGCAGCCTTCGAGCGGCATGCATTCCTGCTTCAGGCAGACCGCAAAAAAGCCACCCTGCAAGACCTGTATCCCGACTGGCAGGAGCGCTGGGTGCGCGATGACCTCACCGACGTTTTGAAAACCCTCTTGCAGAAGCTGCAAGACCTCGGGCAGGAGGTGATCAGCATCGACCAGACCCCACCCCAGAGCCAGAAATTGGGTTTCAGCCATGCCAAAGTCATCGTGACGGGCATGTTGCCGATGGTGTTCGGACACCTCAACCAGCGCATTGACGGCTTTCCCAGACTTTTGCAGGTTCCCTTGCAAAAAGGGTACACCCCCAGCTTTCACCGGGACCCCCATCCCTTTCCGTAAAGGAGCACAGCCATGCAACAGACCCACACTGCGGTGTTTGCACAGTCCCTCGGAAAACAGGTCTCTTCCCGCCTTGGCCCCAAAATGCAGCCTCGCCTGACGGCCTATCCTTCTGCCCCTTTGCCCCTTGAACCCAGATGGGACCTGCTTCAGCAACCCCACCTGCCGGTTTCAGAATGGGAGCGCCTGAGCACCCTGCTCTGGTTGGCAGCAGGTCCCATCCGTCAGGAGGTCCTGAATCCCTACAAGTTGCACCGCAGTTCCCCCTCACCCCGCTCTTTGTTTCCAGTTCATCTCCACGTCGAAACCCGAGAAGCCCTCTGGCACCACGATCCTTTCTATGCAGAATTGCGTCCAGACCGCACAGTGGGCACCCCACCTTCCAGGCCCACCACCCTCTGGATCACGGGTTTTGTGCCGGGCATCCCAGAGAATTACGGCACCTTGCGCCCCACGCTGGTCGCTCTGGAAGGAGGGCACCTCCTGCACACCCTGCAAGAAAGCGCCCACCTGCTGGGATACCGCCTGCGCACCGAAATTCTGGAGGAGACCCCACCAGAGGTGCTGCACACCCTGCACCTCGATGACCAGTGGAGGGTACTGGCAAGGGTGGACCTGCTGGAAGACCCCCTCCACTTTGAAACAGCAGACCCCACCGCTTTTCAGGCAATGCTGACCCGCTCTTCAGGTCACGGGGTGGGTGGGCTCTGTGCCAGCAACCGGACTCTGGATTTCGATGAACTGCAAGACCTGCTGTTCCCCACCTTGCCCTGCCATCCAGAGTTGCCCGGCTTCCGCTTGCTGGTGTCCCTCAGGACCGGACCCCTGAAAGCCGACCTGCTGGAGCTGCACCCAGATGGTTTCCTGTCCCTCCTCCAACCCGAGCAGTCCGTGCAGGTGTTGCAGCAGGCCTACGGATACAGCCCCCTCAACTGCAATTTTGGTGCTCTGGAAGCCCTGATTTATCTGGTGATGGATTATCCAAAAGCCCTGCAAACCCACTCTTTTCAGGCCATTCAGGTGCTGCTGGGACAGTACGCACAGGCGCTGGGCTTGCAAGCCGCCAGAGCAGGCAGATTCGTCCGACCTGCAAGGGCTTTTCAGGAGGTGGCTCTGGACACCCCTTTGCGCCTTCAACCCTCTGAGATGGTGGCCTACCTGCTCCTGCTCGGAGAAGACCGCCTGCCCGACCTTGCCTTCCCCCTGTACACGGAGGTGCACGCATGACCCTCGAATTTCAAACCCGCCATTACACCGCCCTGCGCGAGTGGCACGCCCTGCATGCCTTCAGCCATGCAGGTGCAGAAGAGCTCGAACAGATCCTCACCGAACGGCTTTTCCCGAAGCTTCAAGACCTCAAAGAACAGGGCCAGATGCAAGGATGGTTTTTCATCCGCTATTGGGAAGGGGGACCACACCTGCGGGTCCGGTTGCTTTACCCGGCCCCCGGCGTCACCGAAGAAATCGAGGCGTTGCTGCAATTGGCACTTGGGGAAACGGTGTCCCACCCTCTGGACCCGGTGCAGTATTACTCGGGTTTCACTTCCGATCCGCAAGGCATCCTGACCCAGCTGGGCTGGCATGACCACGGCGCGGTCAAGCCTTTCCGCTACGACCCCGAGACCGAACGCTATGGTGGTTTTCAGGGCCTGTGGGTCAGTGAAGATTTCTTCCAGCAGTCCAGCGAACTGGCGGTGGTGGCCCTCAAACTGGCCCCACGCAAAAGTGCCCGGCTGGGTCTGGCCCTGCGCCTCTTGCTGCTGACCTTGCACGCCACCCGCATGCACAACCATCAGGCCATCGCCTGGCTGCGTGAATTTGTGAATGCATGGCCCATCCACACGCCCCTTCCGGTGCGCTCCATCTTCCACACCCGAGAACACGCCGAGGAGCAGTACTTCCAGAACCGTGAGCAGTATCAGGATCTGGCCCGCCTGTTCCAGCATGGCCCTGCACAGGTCCACCCGTTCATGGAACGCTGGCACCAGCAGGTCAGCCAGACCCACCAGCAATACCAGCACCTCTGGGACCAGAAGCAACTGACCCTGCCTCCTCTGGAAATCTGGAAGTCGCAGGTGCACATGTTCCACAACCGTTTGGGCCTCACCATCGAAGAGGAAAGTTACCTTGGGTCTCTGGCCTCCCTGATCCTGTCTGGCCCGAGCGTGGAAGCCCTGCGGTTGGAAGACCCTCTGGCCCTTGACCGCCGCTACCACGAAGCCAGCAAATTCTATGCAGGCCACCTGCCAGAGCCCCTGCTGCACCCGGCCCCCCACGCGGTTCGCACCTTGCCGAGCTGGCCCGGACAGATCCGCCAGAGTTTGCCTGAGGTGCCCCTGCAAGACCATTTGCAGTTTCCTCTGGGCGAGGCCCTCATGAAACGCACCACCCACTACCGCCCTTTCGGCGGAGAACTGACCCTGCCAGATGTCTCTGTGCTGCTCTCGGCAACCGCTGGCGTCAGTGAAGAACGGCACATCCAGATGCCCCACGAAAACTGGCACCATTTCAGACGGACCTATCCCTCTGGAGGGGCACGTTACCCCTGGAAACTGCATGTGCTGGTGGGCAAAGTGCAAGGCCTGAACACCGGACACTATATTTATGAAGAACACACCCACGAACTGGTGCAAGTGGGGGCTTTCCCGGACCGGGACCTGCTCTCCAGATGCTCCACGTTCTTGCAACCCCAGAACCCCATGGCCATCGATGTAGAGGAGGTTCCGCTCTGGATCATTCCCGTGCTGGATTTCTCTTACATCCGACAGCATTACGCCCTGAGGGCTTACCGCCACGCCCTGCTGGAGTGCGGACACCTCAGTCAGAATTTGTGCCTGACCGCCACCGCTCTGGGACTCGCCCACAACACCCTCGGGGGTTTCTGGGACGATGCCGTCAGCCAGCTCCTCAGGCTGGACAGCCACAACCAGTTCACGGTTTACCTGATGCCCATCGGAGGCAGAACCGCCAGCAACTGAGGCCAGCATTTGGGGCCAGCTTTTCACCGATTTCACAATTCCACAGCCACACTGTCTCAGGAGGAGGGGAAACCTTCCTCCGAATTTTCATGTGGTTTTTAGCAGCATGTGGAACCCTGTATTGTTTAGGCAGGCTGTGCAAGCCCAGCCCGTGTGCAGGGCGACAATTTGCACATTTCACACAAATTTGTACCCGGTTGTTACTGCCCAAGGGACTTCTGGATGCACCTGCAAGGACAAGAGTCCCGATTGCACCCCCCTACAATTGAACTGCGCAGGAGAGCACACAAAAAGTAAATTTGTGTGCTAGAGGAAAGGTTTACACCCCTAGGCCGCTATGGTACTCTTTTTGCGGGGCTTGAGCCTTACTTACATCAAGCTTTCAGGACAATTTAGATACAGCGCGATCGGGACATCGCAAGTTTCAAAAATAAGCGACCCGGTCCGTTCATTACGGAAAGGAGGAGAGGTTTGGAAGCGTCGAGTGGTCGAATCATCAGCGAACTCGCTCAAAAAGAGCGTGCGCTCGCAGCTGAGATCGAAGCAGCCCAAACGGAAGCCAAACGCACCATCGAACAAGCCGAATCAGAAGCAAAACGCATTCTGGCAGAAGCTGAAACCGTGGCACGTCAACTGGCAACCAACAACGCGCAACGACTGACAGCCGAACAGGAACGCATCCGCACTGCGGAACGCGATTCTGCAAAAGCATCGGTCGAAGCCGAAAAGGCCCGTGCTGAAGGGCGCGTTGGTCAGGCTGTAGATCTCATCTTGAAGGCGGTACTCCCGTGATCGCAAAAATGCAGCAAGTCACCATTGCCGCTCGCAAGAGCGATGCAAGGCGACTGATTTCTGCTCTGCAGGATGCCGGAGTGCTCCACATCACCCCCGTTGAGTCCCATGAACTGTCCACCGGAGCCCTGACCGGACAGGATGCCGAAGACCGCAAGGTCACCGAGCGCCTGCTCGCCCGCGTGGACACCACCCTCGGAGAACTCGGGAACCCCGCCCTCCCCAGTGGCGCACTGCCTGCAGAAGCCGCCTGGGAAAGCACCATCGAAGGTGTTGCTCAACAATCCAGTGCCCTCACCAACCAGCGTGCTGCTCTGGAAGCAGATCTTGCGCTGGCCCAGTCGTTTGACGAAGTGGTGAAGGCCCTGGCGGAAGTTGCCAACGGTCTTGATGCCTCCAAGCGCCTCAGTGTGATTCCTTTCACTCTGGACGCCAAACAGGATGCCGGACTGCTGCAACAAACCTTGCAAGGCGACCTCAAAGACCGCTTCGCAATGGATTTCAAACCGGTGGGCAACCTGCGTGCTGGCGTGGTTGTGGTGAAAAACCAGGACCGTGATCTGGCCCGTCAGTCCCTCTCCAAAGCCCGTGTGGGCGAACTTCGCCTTCCAGGTCGTTTTGATGGCATGCCCCTCAGCGAAGCTGCCTCTGAACTCAGCCGTGTGCGCCGCGATGCGCCCGGTCAACTTCAGGGCATTCGCGAACAGTTGCATGGCCTTGCACACCAGCACGGCAGCGTTCTGGGTGCCATCCGTGACGCTTTGCGCGACCGCGTGACCGCATTCGAGGTGCAAACCCAGAGTGCCCGTGGCAAGTACGGCATTGCCCTGCAAGGCTTTGTGCCTGCAGACCATGTCGGACAACTCGAAAGTGCCCTCAAGCAATTCGATGTCGCCATGGAAATGCAAGCTGCCGACGAGCACCACGCTGAAAATGTGCCTGTCAAACTCAACAACAACGGTTACGTTCAGAACTTTGAGTTTCTGCTCAACGTTTCTCAGCCTCCCCGTTACGGCACTTTCGATCCCAGCTGGATTGTCAGTGTGTTCTTCCCCCTGTTTTTCGGTTTCGTGATTGCCGACATCGGTCTGGGCTTGTTGTTCCTTGCGGTCTCCCTGTGGGCCATGGGGCAAGCCAAAGCCAACAAGAGCATCACCATCGGATTCATGGGTCTGGTGCTGGATCCCAAAACCCTCGGTCAAGTGGCCACCGTGCTGACCACCATGAGCGTCTGGGCACTGATCTGGGGCGTCCTCACCGGAGAATTCTTCGGCAACTTCTTTGAGCACCTTGGCATCTTCTACATCGATCCCGAGCTGATCAAGAACGTCTGGGGTGTCGCTGTGGCACACCACGCCGAAGCACACCACGCTGCCATTTCCTTCCCCATCCTGTACCCCCGGGTGGACTCTGGCTTCGCCAACACCGTCATGCTGCACACCCTCCTGATGGGCATCGTGTTCTTGCTCTGGAGCTGGGGCCTCAAAGCCCAACTCGGCTTCAAGCACAAGCACATGCACCACTTCTGGGAAGGCGTTGGCATGATCGGCGGTCTGATCGGTCTGATCATGATCGCCTGGATCTCCGAAGCTGGCAAAAACCTTGGTGCCATCGGTGATTTCAGCGACTGGCGCGCTCTGGTGATGGCTGCAGGCTTTGGGGTGTTCATTCTGGGCGTGATCATGTCCAAGATGGGCATGATGACCATCGAACTGCTGTCTCAGGGCGGAAACATCATCAGCTTCAGCCGTCTTTTCGCTGTGGGTCTGGCCTCGGCCATTCTGGCCAACCTCGCCACCGACCTCGGCTGGGGACTGTATGAAAGCATGGGCGTGATCGGTGCCTTGATCGGCATCGTGCTGGCCCTGCTGGTGCATGCTTTCGCCATTGCCCTCACCATCATCGGTCACGTGATGCAACCCTTGCGTTTGAATTACGTGGAATTCCTGAACCCCACCGGCTTCTACACCGAAACCGGTCCCCGCTACAACCCGCTGAAAAAACTCAGCAAACAAAAGTAATTTCCGGAGGAAACACATGAAGAAACTGGCTACTGTACTCGCTGCTTTTGCTCTCGCAAGTGTCGCATTCGCTCAAGAAGCTGGCAACAGTGACGTTCTGGTCGCTGGCCTGAAAGCCATCGGCGCAGGTCTGGCTCTGGGTCTGGGTGCCATTGGTACCGGTATTGCCCAAGGCCGCATCGGTGCTGCTGCTGCCGGTGTGACCGCCGAAAGCCCCGAGAAGTTCGGTCAGATGCTGATCTGGTTCGTGATTCCCGAAACCCTGGTGATCTTCGGTTTCGTGGGCCTGTTCCTCCTCCGTTAAGGTCAGGAATTCATGTCAAACCTTGCATCGATTCTCGAAACAGAAGTCCGCGAGGAAATCGCGCAGATCAAGCGGCAATCCCAGGAGAATGCTGCCTTGATCGTGAACCAGGCCAAAGAGCAGGCCCAGGGCTTGCTCGAAAGCCGCAAGCGTGCCCTCGAAGGTGAATTTAATGCGGGAATCGTGCGGGCCAAGAGTGCTGCAAGCCTTGAAGTTGCAGCACTCCGACTCTCAGCAGCGGACAGCGTGCAGAAGCGCGCGTTCGTCGAGGCAGAACAAAAAATTCGTGACCTCGCGAACAGCCAGACTGCTGAGTACCGCACGATCCTCGGGAAGCTCATCGAGGAAGCCAGAGGGGCCATCGCTGAACCCGAAGCCATCGAAGTGAACCCTGCCGACCTGCTGCTGGCCCAAGACGTGCTGGCAGACCTCGGCATTGTGGCTGCGGTGCGTGGCAATGAGCAGGTTCAGACCGGTGTGCGTCTGGTGGCCAAAGGTGGACGCACCAGCGTGCAGAACACCCTCCTCGGACGTCTCGCTCAGACCCGCGACAGCCTTGCTTCTCAGGTGGCCCGCGTTCTCGCCCAGTAAGGAGCAGACGTGGCAGACGATTACGGATACATCAATGCACGCGTGAAAATGATGCGTGGAGCCCTGCTGGAAAACCGCCACCTTGATGAGGCGGTTTCTGCAGCGACCTACGCGGAATACCTGCGTGTGCTCAGTGAAACCCCCATCCGGGAAGACCTCGGAGAGGCCACCGCTCAGGGTGCCGGTTTGAACGAACTGGACGCTGCCCTGTCCAAAAACCTCTTCCGGGTGGTCCGCAAAGTGCAGGGTCTCGCCAGTGGCGAAGCCAAAAAGGAAGTGGATGTCTTGGTGGCCCGTTGGGACCTCCTCAACATCAAAACCCTGGTGCGCGGTGTGGTCACCGGACGTTCTTCTCAGGACATTCTGGCCGGTCTGATTCCTGCAGGCACCATCAAATGGGGCGTGCTGCAGGCCGCCGCCAACAGCACCGATCTGGCCAGTCTGGCCCAGACCCTCTCCATCGGAGGCGGATTCTTGGGTCGCACCCTGCGCGCTGCAGTGTCTGGTGGCTCAAACGAACTGCTGGACATTGAAGTGGCTCTGGATCAGGACTACTTCAAAGCGGCCCTCTCTGCTGCCCGTGGCAACAACCTCAGACGCTACCTGTCCCGCGAAGTGGACGTGCGCAACATCCTGACCGCCCTGCAACTGCGGGGTGGAACGGCCAACGCCCGTTACTTTGTGCCCGGCGGTTCTCTGAATGAAGGCGATTTCCTGCGCATTGCTGGCGGAGACAACACCGTTTCTGACCCCGATTTGCAGCGCCTTCTGGAAGCTGGCAGTCTGGACCGTGCAGAAACCATCAGCAGAAGCTTGCTGGATCAGGCCGCCAGAGGCGTCGCCATGACCGACGTGCTCGGTCCGGGCGTGGTGCTGGACTTCCTGCGCCGCAAGGAAATCGAAATTGCCAAACTCCGTTTGATCGGACGCGGCAAGTTCTACGGTGTCCCCGGCGAAAACATCAGACAGGAGCTCGGAAATGCATAAGGTTGTGGTTTTGGCAGATTCAGAAACCGCCACCGGCTACCGCCTGGCAGGTGTGGAAGTCGTGGAAGCCAGCAGCGAAACTGCTGTGAAAGCCCTCGAACAACTGATTGTGCAGGGCGATTACGGTCTGGTGGCTGTGGACTCCGGTCTGATTGCAGACCCTGCAAAAGCTGCAGAACGGGCCATGCGTGGACGGGACCTTCCCATCCTGCTGCCCATTCCCAGCCTCAAAGACGCCTTCAGCACCGACACCGTCGACGCCAAAGCCTACATGGGCAAACTGGTGCGCGACACCATCGGCTTCGACATCAAGCTTTAAGCTTTAAGCTATAGCTATCAGCCATCAGCTGTCAGCCATCAGCCCAACTCAGCACAATCCAAGCTGAAACCTGACCGCTGACCGCTGACCGCTCTTCAAGGAGGAACATGAGCACCAAAACTGGTGTAATCCTGAAAATTGCTGGTCCTGCGGTGATTGCCGGGGGCATGTACGGCGCCAAGATGTATGACATCGTGCGCGTCGGTACCGAACGCCTCGTGGGTGAGATCATCCGTCTGGACGGCGACACTGCATTCGTGCAGGTGTACGAAGACACCTCCGGTCTGACTGTGGGCGAGCCCGTGGTCACCACCGGTCTTCCCCTGTCCGTGGAGCTTGGCCCCGGGATGCTCAACGGCATCTACGACGGCATTCAGCGCCCTCTGGACAAGATCCGTGAAGCCTCTGGCGACTTCATTGCCCGTGGCATCGACGTGTCTGCCCTGAACCGCACCCAGAAATGGGCCTTCACCCCCAGCGTCAAAGCCGGCGACACCGTGAGCGGCTCCAGCATTCTGGGCACCGTGCCCGAGTTCACCTTCACCCACAAAATCCTGACCCCTCCCAACGTGAGCGGCGTCCTGAAAAGCGTGGTTGCTGCTGGTGAATACACCATCGACGACGTCATCGCCGAACTGGAAGACGGCACCAAACTGCGTCTGGCCCACTACTGGCCTGTGCGTCAACCCCGTCCTGTCGCCAAGAAGAAAGACCCCAGTCTGCCCTTCTTGACCGGCATGCGCATTCTGGACGTGCTGTTCCCTCTGGTGATGGGTGGAGCCGCCGCGATCCCCGGTCCTTTCGGATCCGGCAAAACCGTGACCCAGCAGTCCGTGGCCAAGTACGGCAACGCCGACATCGTGGTTTACGTGGGATGCGGCGAGCGTGGCAACGAGATGACCGACGTTTTGATCGAGTTCCCCGAACTCGAAGACCCCAAAACCGGCAACCCACTCATGCAGCGCACCATCCTGATCGCCAACACCTCCAATATGCCTGTGGCTGCCCGTGAAGCCTCCGTGTACACCGGCATCACCCTCGCTGAGTACTTCCGCGACCAGGGTTACGGTGTCTCCCTCATGGCAGACTCCACCAGCCGCTGGGCCGAAGCGCTCCGTGAAATCTCCTCCCGTCTGGAAGAGATGCCCGCAGAAGAGGGTTACCCCCCTTACCTCGCCGCCAAGCTGGCCGCTTTCTACGAGCGCGCCGGTGCCGTGGTGACTCTGGCTGGCGACGATGGCGCTGTTTCCGTGATCGGTGCAGTTTCCCCCGCAGGTGGAGACATGTCCGAGCCTGTGACCCAGGCCACCCTGCGTATTACCGGCGCTTTCTGGCGTCTGGATGCAGGTCTGGCCCGTCGCCGTCACTTCCCCGCCATCAACTGGAACGGTTCTTACTCCCTGTTCACCCCCATTCTGGACAGCTGGTACCGCGAAAACGTCGGTCCCGACTTCCCAGAGCTTCGTGGCCGCATCTCCAAGATCCTTCAGGAAGAAGCCAAGCTGCAAGAAGTGGTGCAACTGGTGGGTCCAGACGCCCTGCAAGACACCGAGCGTCTGATCATTGAATCGGGCCGCATGCTCCGTCAGGACTTCCTGCAACAAAACGGTTTCGACCCCGTCGACGCCAGCGCCTCCATGCCCAAAAACTACGGCCTGATGCGCATGATGCTGAAGTACTACGAGAAAGCTTCCGAAGCCGTTCGCAAAGGTGCCACCATCGACGAGATTCTGGCCAGCCCTGTGAACGAGAAGCTGTCCCGTGCCCGTTACGTGCCCGAGGGTGAGTTTGCCAACTACACCACCACCGTGCTGAACGAACTCGACACCGCCTTCGCCGTGAAAGCGTAAGAGGAGTAGAACCCGATGCTCAAAAAAGAGTACACCGATGTCAGCTACATCTCAGGTCCGCTGCTGTTCGTGAACGCAGCGTCTGACCTGAACTACGGCGCCATCGTGGAAATCAAAGACGCCAAAAACCGCATCCGTGGTGGACAGGTGATCGAAGTTTCCAGCGAATACGCCGTGATCCAGATCTTCGAAGAAACCTCCGGACTGGACCTGGCCACCGCCAGCGTCAGCCTCGTGGAAGACGTGGCCCGTCTGGGCGTGTCCAAAGAGATGATCGGTCGCCGCTTCAGCGGTCTGGGCCGTCCCATCGACGGACTGCCCCCCGTGGTCGCCGAGCAGCGCCTCTCCATCAACGGTCAGGCCATGAACCCCGCTGCCCGTGACAAGCCCGAGGAGTTCATCCAGACCGGCATCTCCACCATCGACGTCAACACCAGCCTGATCCGTGGACAGAAGCTGCCCATCTTCTCGGGCTCCGGTCTGCCCCACAACGAACTGGCTGCCCAGATTGCCCGTCAGGCCAAAGTGCCCGGACACGAAGGGGACTTCGCCGTGGTGTTCGCAGCGATGGGTCTGACCCAGCGTGAAGTGAGCTTCTTCACCCAGGAATTCGAAAGAACCGGCGCTCTGGCCCGTTCGATCCTCTTCCTGAACAAGGCAGACGACCCTGCCGTGGAACGACTGCTCACCCCCCGCATGGCCCTCACCGCCGCCGAGTACCTTGCTTTCGAGCATGACTACCACGTGCTGGTGATCCTCACTGACCTGACCAACTACTGCGAAGCCCTCCGTGAAATCGGTGGTGCCCGTGAAGAGATTCCCGGACGCCGTGGCTTCCCTGGTTACATGTACACCGACCTTGCCAACCTTTACGAGCGCGCAGGTGTGATTCAGGGCAAGAAGGGCTCTGTGACCCAGATCCCCATTCTGTCCATGCCCGACGATGACATCACCCACCCCATCCCTGACCTCACCGGTTACATCACCGAAGGCCAGATCGTGGTGGACCGCACCCTGAACCGCAAAGGCGTGTACCCCCCCATCAACCCCCTGCCCTCCCTGAGCCGTCTGATGGGCAACGGGATCGGCAAGGGCAAAACCCGTGCAGACCACAAGAACGTGTCGGACCAGCTGTTCGCTGCGTACTCCAACGGTCTGGACTTGCGCAAACTGGTGGCCATCACCGGTGAAGACGCCCTCACCGAGAACGACAAACTGTACCTGCGCTTCGCAGATGACTTCGAGGAGTACTTCCTGAACCAAGGGGATCAGGACCGCTCCATCGAAGACAGCCTGACCGTGGCCTGGGCACTGCTCTCCAAACTTCCCAAGAGCGAGCTGACCCGTATCGGCAAGGATTCCATCGACAAATACTACGGTGAGAAACTTGACGACATGTGGCGCGGCGGCCGCAACATGGGCATCTAAAGAAGCTATCAGCCCACAGCTGTCAGCCATCAGCCAGGACCCAAAGCACCAAAAGTACTATCGGGACCAATAAAAAACCCGAGTTCACAGTACAATAAGCATTTGAGAACTCAAGTGCGGAGCCGAAAGCAACACAAGCTGATCGCTGACAGCTGACCGCTGACAGCTCCTGAAAAGGAGAACCATGGCCGGACAAATCAGCCCCACCCGCACTGCACTGCTCGCCAGCAAGGCCCAGAAAAAACTGGCCAGCGACGGTGCAGACCTGCTCAAAAGAAAAAGAGACGCCCTGATCGGCGAATTCTTTGCGCTGGTCAGAGATGCTCTGGCTGCCCGTGAAGAACTCTCCTCCGTGTCCAAGGGTGCCTACTTAAGCCTCTTCACCGCCAAAGCCTGGGACAGCCCCGAAGCTGTGGAAAGCCTTGCCCTCGCTCGCCCGAGCGAACTGCAAGTCGATCTGCAGGTGGAGAGCGTCTACGGCGTGAAGGTCCCCAAAATCGACCTCCCCAAGTTCTCCACGGACGTGCCCTTCTCACCCATCGGTGTGGGTGCACGCACCATGAGCGCTGCGCAGGATTTCCAGAAGGTGCTGGCCGCCATCATCAAAGTGGCCGCCACCGAAACCAAACTGCGCCGCATCGGGGAAGAGATCAAAAAGACCTCCCGTCGTGTGAACGCTCTGGAACAGATCGTGATTCCCGGTGTGGAAGACGACATCCGTTTCATCCGTGGTGTTCTGGACCAGCGTGAACGTGAAGAGTCGTTCCGTCTGAAGAAAATCAAGGCCAAACTGGAGCGCGAAGAAGAAAACGCGCAAAAAGAGGCCCGCGAAGCGCAACAAGCAGCGGATTGAATCCCCCTGTGAAAAAAGGGCGCAGCACGCTGCGCCCCTACAGAATTGGACAGGTCCCTCAGAACACTCTGGGGGATCTTTTTTGTTGTTTGTGAGGACTGAGCGGTCAAGGCATGCCTCGCCCGGTTGAGTCTCAACGCACCACCAGACCAGAGTCCTGCCCCTGCCACATCTCATCCACGGTCACAAAATCAAATTCCCGAGCTTTCAGTTCAGGCAGCAGGGCATCGGTGATTCTGGCCACCCTCGGACCAGTGGGTTGGCCTTCGTGGAGATCCAGAATCATGCCTCCTCGGGCGTGCTGCATCACCTGTTTGACGGTGGTCTGGACGCTTTGAATCCAGTGCAAAGGGATGCTGCTGACCAGCACGGTGCGGTAGCCCCAGTGTTTCAGGCTGCGCAGGGTGGCAGGCACCACTGCGCCATAAGGAGGGCGCACATCCTTCAAGTCCTCCAAAGCAATTCCAGAGATGTCAGAGAGCAACTGGCGGGTTTGGCTCAGATCCTGTTCCAGTTGCTTCAAGGAAAGCAAAGGATAGGGGAGATGGGTCCAGCCGTGCAAAGCCAGCTGGTGCCCTGCCAGAGCAGCTTGCTGGACCAATGCTGCATTTTTTTCGAGGTGCTCTCCAAGCCAGAAAAAAGTGGCTTTGACCTGATGCCTGTCCAGCACTTCCAGAAGTTGCAGGGTGTCGATGGGGTGGGGGCCATCGTCAAAAGTCAGGGCAAATTGGGGGTGGCTCTGGCCCATCCAGAGGATCTCTGGGAACCATTTTTGCATGCGGGGGTACACGGCCAGACGGGAGGTCCGGGCATCTTTGAGGTGGGTCACTGTGGACCAGTGTACCGTGCCGGGTCTTTCTGGACTCTGTCAGGATGGGTGAAGGGGCCTTAATGGTTGTTCCTGCCTTGATCCGTGAAACAGGAGGATTCGTTTGAATCCTGTTCAAAACACCTCCCCAGATAGTGACTCTTTTTTTCTTTCCAGTGCTTTAAAATGCATCTGAAATGCTGTTCAGATTCGAGTCAGACCAGCGTCAGCCTTGTTTGCTTAAATGGGCCAACTACCCACCCACACGAACCTCAGGCAATCGGGCCTGGGGTTCTTTTTGGTCGGGGTTTCCGTCCCTTGTCGGTCGTGCACCTCTGGGTTAAAATTTGGACAGTTGCGGGTGTAGCTCAGTCGGTAGAGCGTCAGCTTCCCAAGCTGAAAGTCACGGGTTCGAGTCCCGTTACCCGCTCCAGAGAAACCCCACCAGAGAACTTGTCTGGTGGGGTTCTTTTTTCATGGGCCTGAAAACTCAAAGTTTTTCGTAAGCCTCATGGATCGAGTCTGCAATGCTGTTGGCCCATTCTGTGCTGACCCCTTCTGCCAGCATGAATTCCAGCTCATCCAGCGCTTCCTGTGTGAATGCCCGGGCTTCGGTGGCGTGCCTCTGGTACTGGCTGAAGGTCAGCAGTTTGGGTTTCAACGGATCGTGCTGAACACCAGACGTTTGGGTCAGGGTGTACGGGCGGATCAAGTCATGGGCAGTATGCAGGTGGTGCACAAGGTGGTTGTGGGCCTGCGCCGAGGGAGATTTTTTGAGGATCTCGGTGGCTGCCAACAGTTCAGCATGGGCTTTTTCAAGGGGTGTCATGCTTCAGTGTACCGACCTGAGCCCATACAATTGTCCATTTCTGGTCCTTGATGTTTTCTCAAAAGACAGGGGGATCTGTCTGGGGCTCTGGATCATCCACTGGGGCGGGCGGTTCTGGTGTGAATCCGGGCAGGGTGGGTTTTTCAGGCTGGGCAGGGTATTCGTTGATGTCGGGATGCTCGGGTTTCTCGGGTGTTTTGGGATCTTCCAGCATGCTGACCTCCTTGTGGGTTGAGGAGGTCAGTTTAGGCTTTGGGCCAGTAAATCACTGCTGGATTTCTGGCAATCCATTTTGCTCGCGGGCCTTTCGGGCTGCAACACGGTCTCTGGTGAACAGGTACAGGTGGGTCATCCAGAGAAATTTTCTCAGGCTGTAAAGCATGCACAGCAAAACCACCAGCAATGCAGAAGTGCAAGACCACCAAGTCAGCGGAGTGTTCCAGAGCAGCAAACCTGCCACACACAGCACCAGCAGGGCCACCTGCCAGAGCAGCATCACCAGTTGGGTGGTGCAATAAACCATCAATCGGTCAGGTTGTTCGCTGAGCAGGAGGGCAAAATCCACATCGGCGGTGTCGTCCACCACTTTGCGTGAACGGTGACTCGGGTGGGTTTGGGCAAGGGTGAAGTGGGTTTTCATCAGGGTGCCTTGCACAAGGAGCACAAGCAAAACCAGCAGAACAGGCCAGAGGACATCCATGGGAACAGGTTATGCAATGTTCGGCTCACACACGCTTTTTCAATCACTGCATTTCTGTGCTGGGGCATGATGTGAATGGAATGAAGGACAGCATTAAGTTTTTCTGAATTGTGATTTCAGTCAAGTTTCAGGGATATCCCTTAGCATGAGGTCAATTCAAAGTTTGTGAAGTTCACATTCACCTGATTGTTCCTTGAGTGTCCCCACCCTTTTGCCCGAGGGTGGGATTTTCATGTGCAAACAAAAAATCCCTCCTGTATGGAGGGACCAGAAATGCACAAAGGTCAGTCTTTGGCGTTCTTTTCTGCGTGATCGGCTTTGGTGTCGTGGATGGCTGCTTTTGCGCGGTCTTCCAGCTCTTCTTTTTTGTGGTGGGCTTTTTCAGCGAGGCTGTCGCTGTTTTCTGCAGCCACACGGTGGCCTTCTGCACGCAAGTTGGCAGCACCCTGATTGATGCGTTCTTTGACTGTTTCGGCAGCGTCGGTCAGGCGGTCTCCCAGATTTTTCTCGCTCATACGGTTCTCCTTGTTCAATGAATGTGTTACCACTCTAGGATTTGAATGCAGCAAGGGTTGTAGGGAAACACACATCCCGACCAGGCAGACCCCAAAAAAAGGTCCCTCTGGCAGGATTTTCTTATGCCAGAGGGGATTTTAGGGTTTCAATGGACTTCTTTCAGCTTTCTTATTTTCGGAATTGTGAACGCCGTTTGCGGTTGAAGGGTGAAGTGGTCCAGTTTCGCAATTCCTGACGGCTCCGGTAAATCACTGGCCAGACCACCAGATTGGTCAGGACCAGCAGCAATGAAATGATGTCCATAAGCCCAATATAAAAATGAACAGGTCACCTCAAGGTTACCAGAGGGTTGTTTTCAGGAGTCCTGATTGGTGGGCACAATTTTCAAGGAGGTGTTTTGCTGTCCGGGCACTTCAATCACCAGATGCGTGAGTTCGCCATTGCGCACCGAGACCAGCACCTCCTCCCAGTGTGCTTGAAGCCCCTGAGCCAGATCCTGCAGATCGGCAAGAACGACAGATGGAGCAGCCTCGTGCCCTGTCCGGAGGGTGCTGGCTTCCATGCCAGGCAACTGAACCGTGATGGTTTGATGGGGATGGTCTTTCAGGTATGCAGCAAAAGCCTGCTGCAAGCGTTCAATGGCTGGGGAAGTGTGTTGGCTCATGGGTTCAGTTTGCAGGCAAAAGCAGTCCAGCACAGTGAAGCTTTTTGCTGTTTTTGATCTGGAGATGGATCAAGAAAATGCAGAAGGAAGGTTTTGACCTTCCTTCTGCATTGGGTAGTGGGTAGTAGGGTTGGAGGGGGTGACCGGAGAACAGAGGAGTGTGCGCCTTGTGCCCGGCCTCTGGCCCAGCTGGTTGGATCAACAAGGAGGTGCCATTTGCCAGCCCATGCTTACAGCATACTCCTTTCAGCAAGGACTCAGTTCAAACTCAAGTTGTCCCCATGATCCAGTTGGGAAACTGCAGTCAAAGTGTGCACAATCAAAAACCTCTGGAACATGCCAGAGGTCAAAAGGGGTGCAGGTCAAGGTGAAGTCAGGCCACACGGATGCTGGAGATCAACAGTTCATCCACCTGGTTCACGGCATCTTCCAACCGTCCGGTGTGCTGTCCTGTGACCCGGGCGTACCCCAGAGCAGCATTGAACTCTTTGCGGGCAGCGATCAGCAATTTGCGGGCCAGATGGGGTTGGTGGGAAAGGTAAAGCTTGGCTTCTTCGAGGAAACGCTGGGCAGCGCGGATCGAAGTGTGAACGCCTTCAAAGTCAGAACGGGGGGAGACACTTTGCATTTTTGACCTCTCTGCCAGGGGATGTGACACATTTAACCCTCAGGGGCTGAAGCAGGTCTGAAAGTATGAGTTTTTTGGTCTCCAGACCCCTTGAGCGTTTGATCAGCTCTGGTTCAGGCTAACAGTCATTTGGCCCAGTACTTCAAGTGCATGTCAATGAACAGCAGCAAGGACCGGCTGATGCTCTCGGGGGTTTCCACTTCCCAGTCGATGGTGCCGTTCAAGTCGCTGAGCAAGGAGCCAAAATCCACCCCGTGCACGGTGCGGTGCAAAAGACGGGTGTTCGGATCGAAACTGTACCTCAGTTCTGCACGTTCCTGCCTTTCCCGTGGAGAAATGCTGATCTGGATGGAGGGGAACTCGGGATCTCCCACCTGCACAGAAACGGGGTAATGTTTTTCGGCCAGACGGGTGGCGCAGCCCTGAAAAATCGGTTGCACACTCTGGGTGATGAACAGGCTGACCCTTTCCATTTGCAAGGCCCGTTCGCGTTGCTGTCGTTCCATTTCATCCAGTCGGGCCTGCTCAAGGCTTTCGGTTTCTTCCAGAATCAGGTCCAATTTGTCGAGAAAAGCATCATTCATGGGTCCATCATAGAAACTGTGTTTGCCTGTTGGATGCAGTTGGGATTGAGCATCAATTTACTGATTTTGGCCTGAAGACCAGAGATGGGTTGACTGCGTTGATTCGTGGAACAGATGGAGTCGTCCTCTCAGAGAGACAACCTCTTGTTCTTCTGTCAAATGCTCTTCTGTCAAATGCTCTAAACTGAAAACCAATGAAAAAACTGTTGATGCTTGCTTTCAGTGTCCTTTCCGTGGCCCACGCTGCCGAATGGGACGTGATGGATTTGTTGAACAACCTCAAACGCCAGAGCAAAATTGCCGATGCACAGGTGGCCCCTCTGCGGCAGGTCAACCAGAAACAGCAAGCCACCTACCAGATCACCATGACCAAAGGGCAAGAAACCAACCGGTTTCAGATCATCGGCACCACTGGAGTGAACAGCAAAACCTTCCAGAGGTTTGAGTTTCAGGTGAAAAACTTTCTGAAACCGGGTGTCACACAGGGTTTTTCAAGCCAAGCGGGTTATGTGCAGGGGCTGACCCTCGCCCTTTCGCAGGTGTGTTTTTCCCTGACCGATCAGGACCATGCCACCTTGCAGAAGTTCTTCATGGACCAACTGAACCGGGCGGTCAACATTCAATCTGTGGTGAATGTCAGCAAGGGTTTCACCCGCATGCAGGCCGCCATCAGCATCGGACCCGAGAACATCCGTTTCAGCATTGAGAACCGCTCCAGAAGCACCCAAGACCAGTGCACTCTGGAGTGAGGTTAAAGCTTTCACTGCACGGTCACTTCACGGGCAATGGTGTTGCCTGCTTCATCGGTCAGCACGATTTGCACCTGAGGGGTGTCTTGCATGAAAGGGATCCGTAGGGTGCTTCCATCTGGAGTCAGGGTGTAACCCAGCACCTGCAAGGTCACAGAGGTGCTGTCTTGCACCCTCAGGTCCAGCAAAAGCCAGCTTCCTTCTTTGCGGGCTTCGAGCAGCAGGACCTCGGGTGGTGTGCTGTCGATGCGCACCGTCTGGGCCAGAGCAAACTCGCTGTTGTCCCGGTTGACCCTCAGGGTGAAGGTGTGTTCACCATCGGCAAGGTCCATGGGGACAGAGAATTTTCCTTCTGCATCCAGAGGCAGAATCAGGGTGCGTTCGCCCTCCTCGTAGCGCAGGGTTCCTGCTGGGTCGGTCTGTCCTGAGAGCACCAGTTTCGAAAGCACTTTGCTGGCAAAAGGGGCCAGTTCAATTTGCAGTTCAACAGGGTCAGGAGCAGGCGGAGGAGGCACCACTTCCGCCTCGACTTTGAAGGGCACTGCAGGTTGCAACTGCACTGCTGTGACAGGTGGAGGGACCACGGCAGGTTTTTCTTTTTCAAGCTGCACACTCTGGTTCAGAATCACGTTCTGGTTGTTGCGTTCAGCGACCAGAGCGAAAGTGTGCAGCCCTTCTGGAAGCTCAAGGGCCAGTGAGAAGCGTCCATCGTCGTCCACATCCAGAGGGAGGGTCTGGCCTTCGGTGACATACTGCAGGTCCGTTCCGGGCAAAGTGGTCCCTGAGATGGCAAAAGTGCGCAGTGGTCCGGCGGGCAGCGGGTCAAGCTGGATGGTGAGCGGTTGGTTCCTGAGGGCGTCCAACCTCTGGTTGAAGCGGTCTTTGGCATCCAGCTTGAGGGTTTCTGGACCTGTGGCAGGGTTGAACTGCTGGTTGGCCTGAACAGGAAGGCTCTGGTCGTTCTGGCTGGCGGCCACGGTGCCTTCAAAGACCTTGAGGGTGTCGTCGGAATCCAGACGGAAAGTGGTGCCCCGCACCCCGGCCACCAGAGTGGCAGTTCGGAACTGGTAGCCCCCTTTGCCTTTCTGAACCACGTTCCATGCGGTTCCGGCTTCCAGTTTCAGGGTGACCCTGCGTTTCCCACTGGACAGTTTCTCGATGGACTCTACGCGCACCTGGCTTTTTTCGTTCAGGCGGAAGTAACTGCCATCTTCAAAGACAAATTCTGCCCAACTGTTGAGGCTGGTTTTCACCACCTGATCCTGCCCGAGGGTGTTTTTGACTTTCAGTTTCTGCCACTGCTGGCTTTTCTGCACTTCGACAGTGCCCCTGAGGGCAGCCACCTGCAGGGTGCCGGTGCCCACCAGGTCGTTGTCATACCATGCGTCGTCTTCCTGAAAGTCGGTGATGGTGTCTCTGTTGAGGATGTAGGCTTTTTTCTCTGGGACGTACAGGATGCCTTTTTGAGGCACCGAAAGGCGGGCTTTGCCTTCCAGAACACTGATGGTTGCTCCTGTGGGGGTGATGTCCACTCTGGCTCGACCATCGATGTACACGTGTGCTGTGCCCAGAAAGAAAGGAAATTGCCCTTCCACGTAACCCTGACCGTTCAGCAATTGTACTTCGCCGTTGCGGGGTTGGGCTTCAGAGTTGCTGCCCAGCAAAAAGCGCCCCTGAGGAACGGTGATTTCAACCCGTCCCAGCAGGGTTCGAATCGGATTTTGCAGGGTGCTTTTTTCAGCAAGGGGTTGCCAGTTGCTCAGGCGAACCTCGGCCTGTCCTTGAATGCTTTGAACCTGTTGTGCGTGGGTCATTCCGGCACACAAAAGCACCAGAGCCGACCAGAGGGGGAGTCGCATAACTGAAGTTTAACTGATGTTCACTGGTCAAATCTGTGGTCGGTGGGCAAAGCGGCACCTTCCTGCACCGCTTGAGCCACTTTCAGGGCCAGAGGCAAGGTCATGGCGTGGTACCAGCCTTCTTCCATGCCCTGTTCGGTTTTGCGGTAGCAGGCCAGCACAGGACCATGGCTGCAAGCCCCCAGACACCCACTGACGGTGTAACGGATGCTCCCTCCAGACTTGTAGTACATCAGGTGATGCTGCTCCAGTGCGCGGGTCAGGGCCAGATGGAGCACATCCGATCCTTTCTGGCGGCAACTGTTGTTCTGGCACAGCATCAGGTGACCGTTGGTCTTGAAGAATTTGGGCTTTGGAAGGGGACTATTCACGCAGGACCACCACCTGTCTGCCCTGATGGTTCAGGACATCCACCTTGACCCCGTAGGTGCTCTGGAGCGTTTCAGGGGTGAGGGTTTCAGTGGGCAGACCCTGCTGGATGACTTTCCCGGCTTGCATCAGGGTGACGTGGTCGGCCAGAGAAGCCAGATTCAGGTCGTGCAGCACCAGAATGACCGTGAGCCCTTTGGACACTTCCCGTTTGAGCAAGCGGATCAGGTCTGCCTGATAGGCGATGTCCATGTGGTTGGTGGGCTCGTCCAGCAGGAGCACCTGAGGACGGGCAGCAAGGGCACGGGCCAGCAACACACGCTGTTTTTCTCCGCCAGAGAGTTCCCCAACCATGCGGTCTTTGAACCTGAAGGTGTCGGTGCGGTGCATCGCCCACTCGACGGCTTCCTGATCCTGCTGGGTGGTTCCGCCGATGGGGTTGGGCAGCATGCCCCACAGCCAGCGTTCGGTCTGGGGCCGTCCAAGGCTGATCAGTTGCGACACCAGCAAATCCTCCGGGAGGGTCTGGGTCTGGTCCAGATAAGCCAGCGTTTGCGCCCTTTCCCTTCTGGGGTACTGGGAGAGCGGTTTCCCGAGCAGGTTCACTTCTCCTCTGGTGGGTTTGAGCCAGCCGAGGAGGGCTTTCAGCAAGGTGCTTTTGCCTGCCCCGTTGGCCCCCAGAATGGCGCACAACTGACCCGCAGGAAAAACCGCCTGCACCTCCTGCAAGATGGTTTTGTTGCCGATCTGGACAGAAAGGCTCTGGACTTCAAAAGCGTCTGGCATCTTCATGCATTTTTCCTCAAAAGGTACAGGAAGAAAATGCCTCCCACCACGGTCATCACGATGCCCACCGGCAGTTCGGAAGGCCGGATCAGGGTGCGGGCCAGCAGGTCTGCCACCACCAGCAAAACCCCTCCCAACAGGGCGCTCATGGGAATCAAAACCGGATAGTGGGATCCCACCAACCTCCGCATGATGTGGGGCGCAATCAGGCCCACAAACCCGATGATGCCCACGTAACTGACGGCCACCGCGGTCACCAGACTGCTGGCAACGATCAACAACCACTTCAGGCGGTCCACCGGAACCCCGAGACTGTAAGCAGTGGGTTCACCCAGTTGCAAGGTGTTCAAGGGGCGGGCCAGACTTTGCAAGAACAGGCCACCCAGCAACAGGTAAGGGAGCATCGTCTGGATGTTTTGCCAGCTTGCGAAAGCCAGATTGCCCAGCGTCCAGAAGAACACCTGCCGCACATCGTCTTTGTGGTTCAGCATCAGGTAGGTGCTGATGGCCGTGCTGAGGCTTCCCACCACCACGCCGGTCAGGATCAGGTTGGTGGTTTTCAGTACCTTGCCCTGCGCAGACAAAGTCAGGATCAGGGCCACACTCAGGAGGGAAGACCCCAGAGCCAGCGCAGGCAACCATGCATTCGGCACACCCATCACCAGACCGATGGTGGCCCCCAGCGAAGCGCCAGAAGCCACCCCCATCAGGTAAGGATCGGCCAGAGGGTTGCGGAACAGCCCCTGATAGGTGGCCCCACTCATGGCGAGGCACCCACCGACCAGCATCCCCATCAGGACCCTCGGGAAACGCACATCCCACACGATCACTTCCAGACCGTCTCTGGCCTGCCCGGTGATCCCTTTGAAGAGGGCACTCAGGGTGGTGAGGACCGGAATGTTGATGCTGCCCAGACTGACCGCCAGCACCACACACAGCACCAGTGCGCCCACCGTGAACGTCAGGGTGGGATACACGCGCCGTTTGAGGGGCAGGGAGCGTTGCATGGCTTACTTCTTGGCCAGCTCGGGGTGAAGGAGTTTGACCAGACCCTTGAGGGCCTCACCGATGCGTGGACCGGGACGGCCCAGCATTTCATTGAGTTCCCAGGGGATCTCGATGACTTTTTTGTTCTTGACCGCATCGATGCTGCTCCAACCGGGACGTTTCTGGGCATCTGCAAGGCTGAGGCCCAGCATCACCTGAGGGTTTTTCTCGATGACCAGTTCCGGGCTGATTTTCGGGAAATCCCCGAGTTCCGCAGGAATGATGTTTTGTGCCCCGGCTTTGGTCAGGATCACACCCATGAAAGAGTTGGGACCAATGGAGTAAGGGGTGGGGTCAATCTCGAAGTACACTTTGGGGGTTTTGACGGTTTTCGCCAGAATCTCGTACTTTTTGACTTCGGCCTGCACCTTGATGTTCAGGGCTTTGGCTTGGCTTTCCTTGTTCAGCACCTTCCCGAGCAGGGTGGTCTTTCTGAAGATGTCCTGATAGGTCTCAGGGTTGACGGCAATCACGGGAATTCCGGCTTGCTGGAGGCGCTCGGAAAGCTTGCCGTATTTGCTGGCAATCACCAGATCGGGTTTGGCGGCAATCATGCCTTCCACGTTGGGGTTGTAAAGGCCACCGAAAGCCTGCACTTTCTCCACGCTTTTGGGAAAGTTGCTGTAATCGTCGCGCCCAATCAGGCGGTCACAGGCCCCCAGAGCGCAGAGGGTTTCGGTGTTGCTGGGCAGCATGCTGATGATCCGCATGGGCTCTTTTTTGATGACCACGGTGTTGCCCAGATCGTCTTTGATGGTGAGGGGATACTGGGTGGCAAAGGCACTGCCCAGCAGCAACATGGCACTGAAAACAAAACGTTTCACTTGAACTCCTGTTCTTCTCGGGATCAAAAAACCGCCATGCATGGCGGGCGTCTTTGGCAAAACAGGGTTTTGCGCAAAGCCCCCTTCTCCGCGAGAGGTGCTTGCATTCGGGTATTCGGACTTCCTGTGACAGGTTACCGTTGCGCGACAGTCCCGGATTTTCACCGGCGTTCCCCCGGGTTGCTTTCGCAACCGTGTCTCAGCCTACGCTCTTGAGGGGCAGAAATCAAGAACGGACTTGACTGTTTTTGATTCGACACCACCCGAGCTTTTCATCAACGGGTAAGGAAAATGAGCGTAAACTGAAGTGAAACAACATGAAACGGACTGCCCTGACCCTGCTTCTGGCCCTGAGTTCCATCGGCTTTGCCCTGCAAATCAATGTTTCTTACCAGACCATCGGGGCCAGCCGTGCTCCAGCGGTGGTTCAGTTTGCCCTGCAAGCGGATCAAGCCCTCCCAGAGGGAAGCCGTTTCACCTGGGATTTTGGAGATGGAACCTCCAGCACAGACACCAGCCCCAGACACACCTACTACAAACCCGGCAGCTACAAAGCCAGCGTCAAAATTGAGATTCCGGGCAAGAAAGCCAGTCGCATGGAGTTGAACGTCAAAATCGATGGGGAACAGGAAAAAGCGGGATTTGTGGTGCTGTTTGCCCTCGACAACACCGCAGAACTGGTGAATGCCAGCCGCATTTACAAACCCAACCCTGTGGCCAAATGGGTGGTCAATGGCAATGCGGTGCAGGGAGAGCGCATCTTCCTGAAATCCAGTGGCAAAAACAGCAAAGAGAAAGTCCAGTTCAGCATTGAAGGCAGCAAAGGCCGGTACAGCGTGTCCAGTGAATTCAAGCTCGGGAATTACACCAGCAGTTCGGCGTTTGAGGCTGCTGTGCTGGTCCTCACCAACGACCTGAGGGTCAAAGGCTGGAACTGCGACACACAGGATTTTACGGGCACCCCCAAATCCTTGCTGCGCAAGAATGCCTCTCTGGACCGGGCTGCTCTGGCCCAGTCGGTGGGCATGGCGGCCAACCAGTACTTTGACCACAAATCCCCCAGAGACAACTCGCAGCCCATGGACCGTGCCATTGCGGCAGGCTTCAACGCACAGGCGGTTGGAGAAAACATCGCCAGAGGCCAGAAAACCCCGGAAGAGGTGGTGGATGCATGGGCCCACAGCCACGGGCACTGCGTCAACATCATGGGGGATTTTGCAGAACTCGGGGTGGCCTACGTGAACTCTGGAGACAAAACCTTCAAGCACTACTGGACGCAGGTCTTTGGAACCCCGTTTGAAGGTGAGTGAGCAGGAAGTTCACAGTTCCCAGAGGACAGTTCACAGCAAGAAGGCAGGGCAGAATGGGCTCTGCTCAAGTCCACACCTTGGTCCAAACAGCATGAAGTCTGTTCAGTCGGATTCCAGAGGGTAGTATTTGCTGGCGTACACGGCCATGTTGATCAGGACCAGATAGAACAGGACCACCATCAACACAATGATCCAGCCATGGATGTTGCCGACGTGGTACAGCTCCAGGTACTCACTGAAAGCGTACTTTTCGCCTTTGAGGCGTCCGGTGTCCACTTTGGTGATCCACACGATCAGGATGCCTGCATACAGCCAGAGGTAATTTCGGCGCAACCTCCAGCCCATGGCGTCAATGCGGCGCATCGGGCTCATGGGTTTGGCCAGTTCACCGAGCAACACCTGATGCCAGCTGCCGTCTACCGGATCTCCCAGCATGGCCGGATAAAAGAAGCGCTCCATGATGCGCACCCGGTGGTGGGCAATTTCGTATTGCCTGAACCGTCTGGATTCGAGGTGCAGAAAAAAGTAATTCATGAACATGGCGAACAGAAACACCGCGTGGGTCACTTCGTTGGAAAAAGCAAACGAAGCAATACCTGCACTGGTCACCACCGCCCAGTTGGTGGTCATGTCGAGGCGCTGTCGGTAGGCGGTCATGCGGCCCACCTCGGCTCGGTACAGGTGGATCAGTGCGTTGGCAGAGTTGCTGCTGTAACTGCTGTCGGTTTTCTTGTCGCTGAGCACCGTCACCCCCTGATTATACGGTCCTGCCCATCACAGAAAGCCCACATGAAGGTTTCGACAGGACAAATTGCAATTCCGAAAAGGGTTTCCTCTGGCTTGCTTCTCTATACTGGTCCAGTGCAAGAGCAGCTTCTTTCCTGGTACCACCAGAACGCCCGGGACCTCCCCTGGAGGCGCACCCGCGATCCTTACAAAATCTGGGTCTCGGAGGTGATCCTCCAGCAAACGCAGGTGGTCACCGGGACGGTCTATTACGAACGCTTTGTTGAACGTTTCCCCACCGTGCAAGATCTGGCAAAAGCCCCTCTGGAAGAGGTGCTGCAAGCATGGGAAGGCTGTGGATACTACGCCAGAGCCCGCAACCTCCATGCGGCTGCAAAGCAAGTGGCAGACTTGCCCTTTCCAGAGACCTACGAAGGTTTGCTGGCTTTAAAAGGGGTGGGGCCTTACACCGCTGCCGCAGTCAGCAGCATCGCCTTCAACTTTCCCAAAGCCGTGGTGGATGGGAACGTCCGCAGGGTGCTGGCCCGCTGGTTTGCCGTTGAGCAGCCTTCCGATGGGTGGCTTCAAGACAAAGCCGATGAACTGCTGTTCCAAAAAGACGCCAGCAGTTGGAATCAGGCGGTGATGGAACTCGGGGCCACGGTGTGCACCCCCAAAGCCCCCAAATGCCCTGCCTGTCCGGTTCGGGATTTCTGTCAGGCGTATGCTTCCGGGCAGCCCACTGCTTTCCCTGCGCCCAAAGTGCGTGCAGAAATCAAAGAAGTGCAGGCTGTGGCGGTTCTGATTGGAAATCCACAAGCCCTGTTCATCGAAAAACGGCCAGAGAAAGGCCTGCTGGGAGGGCTCAGTGGACCGCCTCTGGAACAGGTCCAAAAAGGGGAAGAAGCCGAAGATGCCCTGAAGCGCCTTCTGGACCGACTGAATGCCAGAGGTGCCAAATTTCTTGGAACGGTGGAGCACACCATGACCCACCGCCATTTTGTGGTTCAGGTTCATCAGGCAGAGGCGGATGTGGCTCTGGCTTCCACCACCGCAGCCATGTCCAAACTGGACCGCAAAATTCTGGCCCAGTTGCAGGAAAAACAGGGGATGCTTTTCCTTTGAGGTTGCGCTCCTGTTGATGTTGCCCGAACCCCGGCATTGCGCTTTTTTTGCTCTTTCCATGGGCACCACAAAGTCCGACTTTTGGCAGGCCAACTGAAAAAGCGGTCAGCCGTCAGCTCTCAGCATTCAGCAAAAAGCTCACCAAAAGGCTGTTGCTTTTGACAACATCCAGACACAAAGACGAAAATGAAAGCCAATCAGCTTTGAAGCTTGAAAGGCAGCAAGAGAACTTTCCTTCTGGCTGACCGCTGATGGCTGACGGCTGATAGGTCTTTGGGTTTGCATTGCCCGAACCCCGGCATTGCGCTTCTTTTGCTCCTTCCCATCATCACTTGCCTTTCAGACAACAGTGCTAAACTGGACCGGATGCACTGTCCCAGAGTTGCACTCTGGCGCAGCGTTCACACTTATGAGAGAAGCCAGCGTTCCGCCCGTGAACTTTAAAAAAGCCTTCCATTTCCTTGAAGACCTCCAGAAACCCCTGTACTGGTGGTACGAAAGGCGCGTTCTGAAAGCGGTGAAGGCCCACGGAAAAATGCCCCGTCACCTTGGCATCATTCTGGACGGCAACCGCCGGTTTGCCCGCAGCCTGAACAAGGAAATCAAAGCCGGACACGAAATCGGGGCGCACAAAGCCTACGAAGTGCTGGAATGGTGCCTTGCTTTGGGCATCCCCCACGTGACCCTGTGGGTGTTCTCCTCGGACAACAAAAGCCGGGATCCCAAAGAAGTCACCGATCTGCTGGAGCTTTTCACCCGTGAAGCGGCCAAGATGGTGCATGACCCACGCATCCACGCCAACAAGGTCAGGATCAAACTGATCGGCCAGATCGATGAATTCCCCGAGCAGACCCGTGAAGCCCTCAAGCAACTGGAGGACGCCACCAAAGACTATCAGGGATTGCTCTTGCACATCGCCATTGGTTACGGTGGCCGCGAGGAAATCGTGGGTGCCGTCAAACGCCTGATGGCCGACAAAGTCAAAGAAGGCAAAACCCTTGCAGAACTTGCGGAATCTCTGGACGTGAGCCACATCGGCAATTATCTGGAAACCGCAGGGGCACCCGATCCCGACTTCATCATCCGCACCTCTGGAGAGATCCGCCTGTCCGGGTTTTTGCTCTGGCAGAGCGCATACAGCGAGTATTACTTCTGTGATGCCTACTGGCCTTCTTTCCGCAGGGTGGACTTTCTGCGGGCCATCCGCAGTTTTCAGGACCGGGAACGCCGTTTCGGCAAGTGATTTTTGCCAAGTTCCAGTAGAATCAGAAACAACGCATCTCCCCTCAAGGGGAGATTTTGAATGTGAGGACATGTTTTGAAACAGGCCAGACTGCAAAAAATCCAGAGGGTGCTCTCTTTGCGGCAACCCACCCTGACGGTGCTTCTTGAAGAAGTGCACAAACCCCACAACCTTTCGGCCATCCTGCGTTCCTGCGATGCCGTGGGGGCCATGGAAGCCCATGCCATTGTGCCCAGAGGGGGCATGCCCACCTACAACGCCACCTCTGGCAGTGCCGAGAAATGGGTGCCCCTGCACACTTACCGCGAAGTGTTGCCCACCATCGAGGGGTTGCAGCAAAAAGGCTATCAGGTGCTGGCCACCCACCTTTCAGAACGGGCTGTGGACTACCGGGATGTGGATTACACCCGTCCCACCTGCATTTTGCTCGGGGCAGAGAAGTGGGGCGTGTCCGAAGGGGCCGCCAGAGCCGCTGACCAGAACATCATCATCCCTATGATGGGCATGGTCCAGAGCCTCAACGTTTCTGTGGCCGCTGCCACCATCCTGTTTGAAGCCCAGAGGCAACGTCAGGTGGCCGGGATGTACAAAGCCCCTCAGGTGGACCCAGAAACCCTCAAAACGCTCACCTTCGAGTGGCTGTACCCGGACCTCGCGGAAATTTACCGCAACAAAGGCGAGCCTTACCCTGACATCGATGAAGAGGGCATGATTGTGCAGGGCAGCCATCAGCCATCAGCCGTCAGCGAACAGATCGACTGATCATTGCGATGTGTTTTTGACCTGCTGGGTGTCCAGCAGGTTTTCTTTTGCAGATTTTTCTTCTGTTTCCCCGATTCCAGTGTCTTGCAGAACCTTTCACCGGAGGACTTCAAGGGTCAGCCTTGCCGGAATTTTCTTTTCCTCCACAAAAGGGAACAGGGGTGGAACACGCCGATTGCTCTGGTGAACAAACCGCTTTTGAACAAGTGTTCAAACCTTTTGACCTGTTGCTCAAGGTCTTCTACTCTGAAATAAAAAGGCCAATTGCGCCCGGACCGTGACAGATCAAACAGCACCCCTGCAACAACCCCTGCACAGTGGTAAAGATGGAGGCCCAGCATGAACCGGAAAAACGTACTCAACAGACTCAACGACACTTTTGATGTGATCGTGATTGGAGGAGGAGCCACCGGACTGGGTTCCGCCGTGGACGCGGCAGCCAGAGGGTACAAAACCCTGTTGATCGAAGCCCACGATTTTGCCAAAGGCACCTCCAGCCGAAGCACCAAACTGGTGCACGGAGGGGTGCGCTATCTGGCACAGGGCAACGTCTCTCTGGTGCGTGAAGCCCTCCATGAACGGGGCCTCCTGAGCCGCAATGCCCCCCATCTGGTGCGCAGCCTCGGGTTTGTGATTCCTGCCTATGACTGGTGGTCCCGTCCGTTTTACGGCATCGGGCTGAAAATGTACGACCTGCTGGCCGGACGCCTGAACATCGGAAGCAGCAAGGTGCTCAGTCAGCAAGAGGTGCTGGACTCCATCCCCACCATCCAGAAAAAACGCCTGCAAGGGGGCATCCTTTACTACGATGGACAGTTCGACGATGCCCGACTGGCCATCACCCTGATGCGCACCCTGCACGACCTCGGGGGGGTTTCCCTGAATTACGCGCCGGTGGTGGGTCTGCTCAAAGAAAAAGACCGGGTTTCTGGGGTCAAGCTGCGCGACAGCGAAACCGGAACCGAATACGAAGTGCGTGGCAAAGCCATCATCAATGCAACAGGTGTGTTCGTGGATGCCGTGCGCCAGATGGACGAACCTGCCGTCAAACCGATGCTGTCTCCCAGTCAGGGGGTTCATATCGTTCTGGACAAAGAGTTCTTGCCCGGAGACCGTGCCCTGATGATCCCCAGAACCGACGACGGACGGGTGCTTTTCGGGGTGCCCTGGCACGGCAAAGTGGTGGTTGGCACCACCGACACCGCTGTGCCTGATGTCAGTCTGGAACCCCACGCCCTGCCTCAGGAAGTGGAATTCATCCTGAAAACCGCCCGACGTTACCTCGGGAAACAACCCTCTGAAAGCGACATCCGCAGCATCTTTGTGGGATTGCGCCCTCTGGTCAAAGCTGAAGGGGCCTCCTCGACGGCAGCCCTCTCCAGAGACCACACCATCCGGGTCTCTGGAAGTGGCCTGATCACCATCACCGGCGGAAAATGGACCACCTACCGCCGCATGGGTCAGGACGCCATTGACCGGGCCATCGAAGTGACGGGCCTGCGGGACACCCCCCACCGCACCGAAACCCTCAAACTGCACGGTCACACCACCGAGCAGATGGATGAACCCCTCAAGGTGTACGGCACGGACGCCTCGAAAGTGTTGACTCTGGATGGGGCAGACCGCAAACTCCACCCCGAGTTGCCTTATCTTGAGTCCGAGGTGCGCTTCGCTGCCCGCTACGAAATGGCCCGCACCGTGGAAGATGTGCTTTCCAGACGCACCCGTGCCATCCTGCTGAATGCCCGCGCAGCCACCGAAGCAGCCCCCAGAGTTGCTGAAATCCTGCGCGAAGAACTGCAAGCTTCCGAGCAAACGGTGAGCCGCCAACTGGAGCACTTCCGCACCGTCACCGAGCAGTACCAGCACATTTGAGAAGGGAGCAGGTGGAGGGTCAGCCTAAAGTCTGACCTCTGGCAGTCCAACTGAAAAAGCGATCAGCCGTCAGCCCTCAGCTTTCAGCAAAAAGCCCACCTTGAGGCTTGTACGTTCGAAAACAGCAAGACCAAACGGCAAATCTTCACTCCAGTCATCCAAGCTCAAAGGGCATCAAGAAGACTTTCCTTCTGGTTGACGGCTGATCGCTGATGGCTCTCTCTGTTTGCATCGCCCGAACAGTGATTTTGTGCTTCTCCTGCTTGGCGTGCCCTCTGTCCTCCCGGCTCTGGTCTTGGCTTGGATATACTGAACAAATGGCGGAAGTCCTCAAAATTGACGAATCATGGTACCAGAGGGTCACGCAGGTCAAAGACCGCACCTCGGCAGGAGGGGTGGTGGCCCGTCTGGAACGGGGACGCATTTACATTGCGGTGGCACAGGAAGTGGGTGGGCAATGGGCTTTGCCCAAAGGCGGAGTGGAACGCGGTGAGAGCCTTCTGCAAGCCGCCATCCGCGAAATTGGTGAGGAAACCGGGCTGACCGAACTGGTGCCTCTGGGCAAACTCGGGGTCAAAGAACGTTATGGTCTGAAAAAAGGCATCTGGATCACCCAGCATTTTTTCCTGTTCCTGACCCGCCAGAAAACCGGGGTCCCCACCGATCCGCGCCACCGGCATGGTGTGCGCTGGTTTGTCCTCGAAGATTTCCCGGAGCTGTTCTGGCCCGAGCAAACCGCTCTGGTGCGCGAATCTGCCCGGACCATTGAAGGTCGGGTGCGCGCTTACCGCCCTGCCAAGTGACGCATTTCAAGGCCAGAGGATGTGTCTCTGGCCCTTTTATTTCCTGACCTCGCGCCAGTCCCTGAGCAGACGTTCCACGGTTCGGCGGTTGCGGGACTCGATTTCGGCTTTTCTGGGGATCTCGACGGCATCGTCCCACCAGTGGGAAGGCAAAGGGTCTTCCTGAGGATCAGGGGCCGTCCACTTTGCCCGCCAGCTTTCCGGGAGCATTTCAGGGGTGGGCTGTCCAGAGAGCGCGAGGTACAACAGTGCCCACGCTCTGGGGGCCACATTGTAAGTGGCATAGCCTCCGCCTCCTGTGGCCACAATGCGTCCAGAGCAGTGTTCATCGGCATAACGGATGATGCGCTCGTACACGTGGGACAGGCCCTGTGTGGTCAGGCACAGGTCGGCCAGAGGGTCTTGCTGGTGCGGGTCGCATCCGGCTTGCAGGAGCAGCACATCTGGCTTGAACCACTCGAAAGCCTCTGGGATGAGGCCGTCCATCACTTCCAGAAAACTGTGGTCCTGTGTGTAAGGTTCAAGGGGCACATTCAGGCTGTATCCGCTGCCATCTCCCTGCCCGAGTTCATAGGTGCTGCCGGTGCCGGGCCACAGGTAACGGCCATTTTCGTGGAGGCTGATGGTCAGCACGTGTTTGTCGTGGTAGTGCAGCATTTGCACCCCATCTCCGTGGTGGGCATCGATGTCGAGGTAGGCCACCCGGTATCCGGCCATGCTCAGGCGTTTGGCAGCCACAGAAAGGTCGTTGTAAACGCAGAACCCGGCGGCCATGCGGTGCTGGGCGTGGTGGAGACCTCCTCCCACATTGAAGGCCCGTTTGTACTGACCGGACATCACCAGTTCAGCGGCCTTGACCGTTCCGCCCACAATGGAAAGGGTCGCTTCGTGCATGCCGGGGAAGGTGGGGGTGTCGGAGGTGTCCAGACCGAACTCTCTGGCCCGTTCCACCGGTTCACCCAGAGAAGCCTGCCGCACCACGTTCACGTAGTCTCTGGCGTGGGTGAGCATCAGTTCTGCGTCGGTGATCTCCAGAGGCAAGTGGATGTCCTCTTCACGGATGGCCCCGAGTTCTTGCAGCAAAGACAGGGTCAGTTCCCCACGCACACTTTTGAAAGGATGGTCCGGCCCGAGGTTGTACCTCTGGAACTCAGGCGAGTAAATCAAAGCGGTGGGTGTGATGGGGTTCATTGTGGGTAAACCACCTGAAATCCGGCTTCGCGCAACTTGTGGGCAGCCACCCTCGGGTTCATGGTCTGGATGCGGAACAGAAACCGCTGGTGCTGGTCATCGGTGTGACTGGTCAGCACCGACACGATGTTCACCCCGAGGTCGGCCATGAGCTGGCTCACGCGGGCCAGTTCGCCGGGTTCGCTTTTCAACTCGACTTCCAGCCTGCTGCTGGGCTGGTGCACCCCGGTCAAATTGATGATGGCGTCCAGCAAATCAATGCCGGTCACGATGCCCACCACCTCGTCCATGTCGTTCAGGACCATCAGAGAGCCCACCTTGTGGGTCCGCATGATGCGGGCCGCTTCTTCAATGGGCTGGTCTTCGTCCACGGTCATGACTGGACGCACCATCAGTTTTTCGATGGTCTGGTTTTGCAGCTCTTTGACATCCGGGGTCACGAACGCCGACACCACCCACCGGATGTCCCGGTTGGACACCATCCCGAGCAGTTTGCCGTCTTGCATGATCGGCAGGTGGCGGATCTGGTTTTCCTGCATCACCAGAAAGGCATCGTGGATGCTGGCCTCTGGACCAACAAACAGGGGGTTTTTGGTCATGATGTCCCGAACAAGCATGGCTTCCTCCAGAGATCCCATCTGGTGTGGTCAAGTGGGATGAGAACGTGGGATTTGGACACAGCCTGCTGCTGCCAGCAGACTGCAATTCAAGGCAAACACCTCAAAACAGCACAGCAAACGTCACAACCGGGCTTCGAAATCCAGCCCGCGGGTCTGCCTCAAGAATCTTAACCGCTCAAACTCTGCCCGTAAATCTTCAGGAATGCGGCTGCCGATCCGCACCATCAGGGCATTGCCGGGGTAAGAGATGATCTCGGGATCGTCGGTTTTGACCACCTCGAAACCCACCCTTGAGTACAGCTTTTCCAGCAGACGGCGGTAAGCGTAGGTGGAAAGTCCGGTGTTCTCCAGATCGTAATGCCAGTGGTACAGGGTGGCAATCAGGATGTTCTCCTGAAAGCTTTCAGGGGGAACCATCACATCCAGCAAACGCCTTGCCAGACGCTGGGAACGGTACTCTGGCGCACTTTCCACAGCCCCGAGCTCCAGAAACCCTTCCAGGGTGCTTTCTCCAAAACGCTGGTACTTGTCTGGTGGATGCAGGGTGGCATAACACACCACCTGCCCTTCACAAAGCACCGTCCCCACACTCCCAGAGGGAATCCCGGTGATTCCAATCAACGCTGCGTGCTGCTTGTAAGCTGGCCTGAACACATTCAGGTGTGGATGCAGAGGGTGCTGCTCCAGCACTTCAGTGGGGGTGGGGTACATGAATTGGAACTCGGGCATCATGTTTCATTGTGACGGTTGGCCCGGAGCTTGAGTAGTGACATTTATCCAAAGCCGAGGGCCAAGCGCCGAGGGCCATGGAAAGCATCAGCAAATGCTTTTGGATCAGCCATGTTGTGGCCCATTTGCATCTTGAAAACGGGCTCTTGGCTCTCGGCCCTCGGCAGTCAAAAACCTCCTGGTTTTGAACGGTAAGATCCATTGCAGGTGCAAGCCTTCCCCTGTGGCCTTCTCTCATTTGGCCTTGCTAGAATCCTTGTCGTGGTTCTTAAATTCACCCGTTATCTGCTGCGCGAAGTCCTTCCTTTGTATCTGGTGGGTTTCGTGGTTTTCACCATCTTGATGACCACAGATTTGTTGAGTTCTACGGTCGGTGTGATGATTCGCAACAACACCCCTCTGGATCAGGCTTTATTGATGTTTGCCTTGCGAATGCCCGACTTCATTTCCAAAGCATTGCCTGTAGCTGTTCCTTTCGCGATCCTGATGGGATTGGGAAGACTGGCCAAAGACAGCGAATTGAAAGTGCTGTTCACCTCTGGCATCACCCCGAGCCGCCTGCTGGCCCCTCTGCTGGTGATGGGGGCTGTCGTGAGCGCCATCCTGTTTGTGCTGGATGCCAATGTCCGACCCATGGCGAATGCCCGCTGGTGGGACACCATCAACATTGTTTACAACGGTGCCCCTCCACCCAGAGAGGAGCAACTGTTCACGCAGATTCAGAATGGTGTGCTGTTCAGTGCAGGCAGCATCCGCCAGAACACCGACAACACCGCACAGATGTCTGGCGTGATGGTCCGCACCCCCGAGGCCACGTACACCGCAATGGGCGGACAGTGGGACTCGCAAGCCCAGACGTGGGAACTGTTCAGTGTCTGGAAGGTCACTTCAGAAGGCAGCCCTCCGGTGTTCGAACCGCGCAGAGCGTTTGCTTACCGGGGTCAGCTGGTGGAGTTCACCCCTTTGCCAGAGTACCTGTCCATCCCTCAAATCGAACAGCGTCTGGCAGCCGGGAACCTGCTCCCTGAAAACGAGCGTTCTTTGCGCTTCGAATTGCAACGGCGTTTTGCTGAACCCCTTGCCGCTTTGTGTTTCGCTTTTGCTGCTGCAGCTCTGGGGCTTTTGCTCAGGGACCGCTCTTGGGCCTTCATTGCCGTGATTTTGCTGATTTTCACCTATTACGTGTTGTGGTCTTACACCCCTGAGTTGGCCAAAGTGGGCGCTTTGCCGGTCTGGTTGGCGGCATGGTTGCCGGACCTGGTGTTTGTGCTGCTCGGGGCAGGACTGCTCAGGAGGCTCAGATGAACCGTCGCATCGACCAGTACGTCATCAAAGAAGTTCTGCCGCTCCTGATGGCCGGGATGCTGGTGGTGGTTCTGCTGCTCTTGATTGCGGTGTTCATTGAGGTGCTCGGCCCCATTCTGGCCAAGGGGGCCAATCCTTTGCTGGTGGGCAAACTCATCGCTTACAGCATTCCTGAGGCGGTGGGCAGGGGCCTTCCGATTGCTTTGCTTTTTGCGGTCCTGATCGCCATGACCCGTCTGGCTGCCGACAGCGAGATCAAAAGTGCTCTGGCTGGAGGGATTGCCCCCAATCGCCTGATGACCCCTGTGATGGTGCTCAGTGTGGTGGTGGCTCTGGTGAGTTTCATCAACATGGCCCTTTTTGTGCCCCAGAGTGCCCAGAAGGTGTTGCAAACCCAGCGGGACATCCTGCTGGACAACCCGCGTGTGCTGGTCAAAGAGGGCACGGTGTTCAAGGATTCCCTGAACCGCGCCATCTACATCGATGAAATTCTGCCCGGAAATGCTTTGCGTGGGGTGCAGGTGATTCAACTCAATGCTTCAGAGCCCCCCAGAGAACTGATCACCGCCAATGAAGGCAAACTGGAAAGCGACACCGGAACCATCGTGCTTTACAACGGTCAGCGCATCACCTACCGGGATGCCAAGCCGGTCACCATTGCCAATTTCACGGAGGCCCGTTTGCCTGTGCAGGACCTGCAGGCCACATTCACAGGGGGCATCAAAGATTCGCTGGTCAACATGCCCTTGCGGGACCTCTGGGCGCAAGTCAAAGAGGCCAGAGAGCGTGGCTTCCCGGCCTACCCTGAAAACACGGCCTTGCAACGCAAGTTTGCAGAGCCTGCTGCGGCCATCGCTTTTGGTTTCTTTGCCGTGACGCTGGCGCTTTATTCTTTCCGTTCTGGAACCAGCGTGGGTCTGGTGTGGGTGCTCAGCCTGACCTTCTTGTACTACGCCACCTGGAGTGTTTTCCGGGTGATGGGTGAAAACGGGGCTCTGCCTCCCGTGGTCGCCGCATGGGCACCAGATGCCCTGTACGTGCTGGCCGGGTTGGTGCTCCTCACCATCACAGCGAGGCGCTGAATGGACCTGCTTTCCCACCTCACCGACGAGGTGCAGAGCGGTGAAGCTCTGGCGGAGCAATTTGGCGTGAGCCGTGTGGCCATCTGGAAGCAGGTTCAAAAGCTGCAACAAGAAGGGTATCCGGTCCTTTCAGAGAAGCCCAGAGGCTACCGTTTGCTGCCGGGAACGCCTACCCCCCAGCAGGTGTCAGCACGGCTTAAAGGGCAGTTGGGGCGCAATTACCATTACCATGGCACGGTCAGCAGCACACAGGATGTTGCCCGACAACTGGCCACCGAAGGGGCACCCCACGGCACTGTGGTCCTTGCAGAAAAGCAAACCAGAGGCCGGGGTCGTCGGGGAAAAGTTTGGAACACCCCTGTCGGTGCAGGGCTGTACTTCACCATCATTCTCAAACCGCAGTTTGCTGTGTCAGAGCTGTCTTTGCTTCCCTTGATGGCCGGAGTGGCGGTCCGTGAAGCTTGTGGTGTGGGCCTGTTGAAATGGCCCAACGACCTGATCACCGAAAAAGGCAAAATGTCCGGCATGCTCCTTGAGGCCGATGTGCGCGCTGAAGAAGTGCACCATGTGCTGCTGGGCATCGGAATCAACGTGGTTCCAGAGGGCCTGCCAGAAGGGGCCGTGGGTCTGGGTTCTTTCGTTCCAGAGGTCAACCGTGCTGTGTTGTTTGCAGAGGTGATGCACCAGTTGGAACTCTGGATGGGCATGACCGAAATGGCGGTCCTGCAGGCATGGCGCAAACACAGTGGCACCCTGGGCCGTGAAGTGCAGGTGCAGACCCCCAGAGGCATGGTGCAGGGGCGTGCTGTGGATCTGGATGCCAGAGGGCTCTGGGTTGAAACCCCGGAGGGCAGAACCTGTGTGACGGCTGGGGATGTCAGTCTGGTGGGAACGGTTTAGGACAAGTGGGCAGAAGGCAGAAGACAATGGGGCTGCACTGTTCCAGAGATCAGCCAGCAGGAACGTTTTCTGGCTGCCTTTTGACCTGAAAGTCTGAGGGGCTTTCATTTTGCGTCTTTGGGGCTGGCTGTTTTTCAAAGCCAAAGCCTCTGGAGAAGCTTTTTGCTGAAAGCTGAAGGCTGACTGCTGAACGCTTTTTCAAGTGACATGCCAGAGGTCAGACTTTGCGCTTAACCTGCCACATTCATCTGCACCACAGTTGACATTCAGCTGAAATTCGGTATACTAACAAAGCTCTATGCAGACCCCTGCATATGCCGTCCACACACCTTGTGGATAACCTGAAAAGTTTTCCACAGGCACCCTGTGGATATTCAGAATTAGTGAATAAGCGGGACCCAAGTTTTGCTGTCCTGCACCACCAAAACAGAGAATAAAAAAGTTATCCACAGGTTTGCCAAAACCTGTGGATAACTGTGGATAACTTGTGGATAACGTTCTGGATGGAAAGAAGCTTCAGGCCCTTGTCAGCCTGACGAACGAACGTTTTGCATAAATGCCCGCATTCGCGCAGGGTCTTTGATGCCCGGTGCAGATTCCAGATGGGTGACGGCATCCACGCCCACAGGCAAATGCCCTTTGACGGCTTCCAGAGCAGCTTTGACATTCTGGGGTCCCAGACCTCCGGCCAGCCACCAGCGTTTCGGGGGTTTCAGGCGGGGCAACAAAGACCAATCAAAAGCCTGACCAGAGCCGGGCTCGCTGCCATCCAGCAAAACCGTGAAATCCTGCCACTCTGAAAGGTCCAGTGTGTCGTCTTTGACCTTGAAGGCCCGGATCACGGGATAAAATTCAGCCACTCTGGAGGCGTACTCTGGGCTTTCATTCCCATGCAATTGGATGGCCGTCAGGCGGGCTGTGTCTGCGGTTTTCAGCAGTTCGTCCAGAGGGGCATCCACAAAAACCCCCACCCTGGAAGGGAGCACCGACAAACTGAGGCTGATTTTGCGGGCCTGTTCTGGGGTCACGTACCGTTTGCTGAAAGACGCAAAAATCAATCCAATGGCATCCACGCCCAGTTTTTCGGCCAGCACGGCATCTTCAACGCGGGTCATTCCGCACATTTTGACTCTCATGGGGATGGGCAAAACCTCCTTGGGTTTTTTCTGGGGTTTGGGTCTGAGGTCCGTGCCATTGAATTTTTGCTGGGCCACATCCAGACCATGCTCGGCCCAACTGGTAGCCGCTTGCACGCCCAGATCCACCAACTGCACAAGGTCCGGTTGCTCCTCGGGTTTGAATTTGGAGAGCACCCACGCAGGCACATCGTACTTGGGTGGAGGACGGTCAATGCCCACTTTCAGGCGGGTGAATTCATCGGTTCCAAGCAGTTGTGCGATGTGTTTGATGCCCCTCTGGCCCCCTGAATTCCCACCATGCCGGAATTTCATCATGCGAAAAGGCATGTCCAGATCATCCTGCACCACCAAAAGGTCTTCTGGGCGCAACTTGTAAAAGCGCATCACAGGAACCACCGCCTGACCCGAGAGGTTCATGTAGGTCAGGGGTTTCAGCAAGATCACTTTTTCGGTGCCGACTCTGGCTTCTGCGATTTCGGCGTTGCCTTTTTTGGAAAAGCGCACCCCGAGTTTCTCCGCGAGGCGGTCCAGCACCATGAAGCCCACATTGTGACGCGTCTGGGCATACTCCAATCCGGGATTGCCCAGCCCAACCATGATTTTCAATTCAGTGTCCCCTCGATCAGGGCGCGCCAGCGGGCCTCTGCAAACTTCACATCCGAGAAGTCACGGAAACGCTGGTACTCTTTGCGGAAATCCACAAAACTGGTGTCCAGAGGGCTGAACAGCATCGCCAGCGCCTTGTGCACATCCATCACGTTCTGCTCTGTGAGGGGACCTTTGGTGTCGATCACCTCATCGAGGGTGCCCATCAGGCCAGAGAGGGGCCTGAGCCAGCTGAAATGCGGATGGGACACCACCAGTTGCCAGTAGGCAAACGGCGAGGCAATGGGTTCATGCTTGAGTTCATATTCGCGTTTGGAATGCTCCAGCAGCACACTGTGAAACTGTCTCAGGGCTTTGGAGAGGTCAATCAACTGATCACGGACCGTCATGACAGGTATTGTACTGCGAAGTGTTTCCGGGCATGGTTGCAAGGTTTGCAGTTTCAGGGTCGGCTTAAAGTTGCTGGTCGGGCAATGCAAGCAGAGAGAGCGATCAGCGGTCAGCAAGAAGGAAAGTTTTCTTGCTGACCCTTTGAGTTGGCAAAACCTGAAGAGACTTTGCCTTTTGCTTTTGATTCTGTTCTTTTCGACAGCAAAAGCCTCTGGGTGTGCTTTTCGCTGACTGCTGATGGCTGACCGCTGATCGCTTTCTCTGTTGGCCTGCCAAACTTCAGACTTTGTGCTGATGCTGGCCTGACCCACCTTCCCGTTTTTGCCCACCAATCGGGTAAAGTAAGAATCGCCAGAGGAGACCATGCCACGCCACACCGACACCAAACACATTCTGCTGGACATTGCCCGTGAACTGTTTGCCGAACAGGGTTACCGGGTGACCACCCTGGAGCAGATTGCTGCACGGGCAGGCATCACCAAGCCTGCGGTGTACCGGCATTACGCCAGCAAACAGGCCATTCTGGAAGCGTTGCTGGCACAGGCAGCCCATCAGGAGCAGGAGATTTTTGCAGCAGATGCCTCTTTGCCTTTGCGTGAACGCCTGATTCAGGTGGCCCACCTGTACACCGGAGGGTTCAACCCACTGATGGCCGTGATCACCGGAGCCAGTGACAAACGCGAACAGGTTGCCGAAGCCGAAATGCATGCCAGAAAGCACATGCGCCAGACCCTTGCCCGCCTGACCGAGCTTTTTGACCGGGAAATCCAGAGGGGCACCGTCTCTGGAGATCCGCAAATTCTGGCGGTGATGTTCAGCAGTGTGATCCACGGCTCACAAATGCACCTGAGCAGGAATCCCATCCTGCAAGAAAAACAGCTTCTGGAAACCTCCATTGATGTGTTTTTGCACGGTTGCCTCTGGGACAATGAGACAACGCAGTCATGGTAATTTACAGTCATGCGCTACCGTGCTTTTACCGATCAGGATTACGATGCCCTTGTGACGCTGGAGCGAACCGTCCTGCTTCAGGAAGACCCCGCGTTTGATGCCCTTCCCGAGAAGGAAAAGGAAGGCCGCATCCGCACCACCATTGCTTCGTTGCGCTTCTTTCAACGCACCGAGCACTCTTTTGTGGCAGAAGCCGATGACGTTCTGTACGGTGCTGTCTTTGCCCAGAGCGTCTGGCATGGAGACAAACCCACCGTGTGGATTTCCCGGATCATGATGCACCCAGACGCTCCTGAAACCGCTCTGGCAGGTTTGCTCAAGGCCTGCTCCAAGAGCGCCTACGACACCGCCATTTACGAAGTGCATGCTTGCTTTACCCCAGAGCAGGTGTCTTCCGCAGAGGGTTTCCGTGCTCAGGGCATTTATGCGGTTCGTCACCTTGGCTCCAGAAGCGAGACCGCACAGGGCGATAAACTGGCCTGATGCTCGGGTACATTGGCACCTACACCTGCA
Organism: Deinococcus misasensis DSM 22328; assembly: GCF_000745915.1. Taxonomy (NCBI): domain Bacteria; kingdom Thermotogati; phylum Deinococcota; class Deinococci; order Deinococcales; family Deinococcaceae; genus Deinococcus; species Deinococcus misasensis. Next base: position 101,977 of record NZ_KN050781.1, on the reverse strand, counting down.
CCTTGGAAACCACATGGGTGCGTTCTTTGAAAGAGAAACGCGCCCTGATCAAACCGGTCACCGAAAAACTCAAAGCCCGCTATCCGGTCACGGTGGCAAGGCTGGACGGTCTGGACGCCCACGACTGGGAAACCATCGGTGTGGTGACCCTTTCCAATGACCACCAGTGGGTGCAAGACACCCTGCGCATGGTCTCCGAAGTCATGCACACCTCTGGCTGTGAGGTCACGAACGAGCACACCAGCATTGTGCCTCTGGAAGAAGTCATGGACGTTCCTGAAGACCCAGAGGAACCTGAGGAATAAAAAACACCGGGCTTGCCCCGGTGTTTGATGCTTTGAATGATGGATTTCTTACTCGATGGCTTTGAAGCCGTCAGGACGCTGCAAGAGGCGCAGGTTCAACTGCCAGTCGCCAGAGAGTTGAACGCGGTTTTTCTCGGCTTCTCTGGAAACAGCAGGAGCGTTGCAGTCAAATTTGGCATCGGCCTTGCGAATGAAGGGCCAGACAATCAATGCCGCCCGCCCAGCGATGTCTTTCATGGGGATGGTGCCCATGATGCGGCTGTCTTCGCTGCCACCTGGGGAACGGTTGTCTCCCATCACAAAATATTCACCCTCTGGCACCGTGATTTCTTCGGTGAGGGTGGTTTGCTGGTTCTGCGCGTTGCGCAGGGCAGCTGCATGGTTGGCTTCTTCGGTCTGGGTGTCCCAGCATCCTTGTTCCTGCCAGAACGCAGTGATGTTGCCCTGATTCACTTGCTTGCCATTCACAAAGACCTCTCCAGCAGAGACACGCACTTTGTCTCCGGGCACGGCAACCAGACGTTTGATGAAGAAAGGACGGTAGTTCCAGAGGCCCAGAAAGGACATCTGGGAACCGGGAGAGTCCAGAGGGGGTTTGACCACCAGAATGTCTCCACGTTGAAAGTCTCCCACACCGAAACGGTGCAGCCAGCTTTCGTATTTGGGAATGACCACCCGTTCGCCCCAGCGCAAATTGGGCATCATGCTGTTTCCGTCCACACCCACCATGGAAACCAGAAAAGTGGTGATGACCCATGCAAAGAGGATCGCTTCACCCCATGGGCGGATGACATCGTCCCACAGCGACCTCATGAAACTTTTTTTCGGTTTGTTTGACATGCACGTCCTTTCTCAATTCAGCGCCCTGAGGGGCGTTCAACACAACATCTCACAGAATACTTGTGAAACAGATGAAAATCATCACAGGCCCAGCAGCTCACGGATGCGGGGTTCTTGCAAGAGGGTGGCTTCCTCCCCGAGTTTGACGGCTTCATCCAGTTTCCAGAAGTTTTCGGTGTCGATGGTGGGCAGCACACTTGGGCGGATCAGGAGGTCGGGTTTGTACAGGGCCAGACGCATTTCGGTCATCTGGGATTGCATCACGATGATGCTGCGTCTTGCTGCAGGCAACAGACCCACCCGTTTGTCTTTCAGAAAATGCCCTTTGGGAGGGCTGGTTTCCCCCTCATACTCGGGGCCATTCACGAAGGTCACGTCTACAGCGATGATGGGCCGCACCCCCATGAACATCACCGCGTCCACGGGCACCTCGTTCAGGATGCCCCCATCTGCCAGCAATTGATCGCCCATCCAGAGCGGATCGATCAGGCCGGGGTAGGCCACGGTGCAGCGCAACGCCTGCGCCAGAGACCCCTGCCTGAAATACACAGAATTTCCACTGATCAGGTCTGTGCTGGTGATGGTCATGGGAATTTTGAGGTCTTCGAAGCGCTCTGGGAGGTACTGTTTCAGAAAAGCTTCAAAGGCAACATTGTTCAGCAGTCCCGAGCCAATCCCGATTTTCAGCAAACGCAGCACGGGAGCGGTGGCTGCGATTTTGCGGATCTCTGAGGCAGAATACCCTGCAGCATAAAAGGATCCCAGCAGGGCTCCCATGCTGGTTCCTGCAATGCATTTGGGTTTCACTTCGAGGCGGTCCAGCACGTTGAACACCCCGATGTGCGCGAATCCTCTGGCTCCGCCTCCTCCAAGGGCCAGTCCGAAAGGTTTGTGGGTGGTGGTCATGGTGCTTTCAATCTAACCCGACAGGTGTGGGCCATGTGCGTTGTGGACTCAGGGAGAGGGAGGGCTTGAAAAATACTAAGCAAACATATAATATGTAAACATATCAAAGGAGACACCATGTGGATGATTCAAGTCAGTGAACACACCCGTGCCAGCGCAGAACAGGTCTGGTCCCTGTACACCAACGTGACAGGATGGCCCAAATGGGACAGCGAACTCGATGCCTGCACCCTTTCAGGACCATTTGAAGCAGGCACCTCTGGCACCCTCACCCCAAAAGGGATGACCGCCATTCCCTTCACCCTTTTGCACGTCGATCCCCTCAAAGGCTTCTCGGATGAAACGCATTTGCCCGGAGCCGTGCTGAAATTCCAGCACAGCATCGAACCCACTCCAGAGGGCCTCAAGATCACGCACACCATTCACCTGACCGGACCGAATTATGACCGGTACACCCCCACCATCGGTGCCAGTATTGCGGCCCACCTGCCTCCAGCCCTCAAAAAACTGTCCTCACTTGCCGAAGCGGTGCCGGTCTGATGTGTGTCCTCAAATCACGGTAAGCTGAAACAGCATGCTTGAGGATTTTCCCACCGAATTTGACACCCCACAGGACAACCCGGGGTTTTTGCTCTGGACCGTCACCAGCAGATGGCAACGGCAGGTCCGGCAGGTGCTGGACCCCCTGAATTTGACCCATGCCCAGTTTGTGCTGCTGGCCAGTCTGGGCTGGCTTTGCACCCGAGAAGACCACATCACCCAGATCCGGCTTGCGGACCACGCCCAGATGGACCCCATGACCACCTCTCAGGTGCTCAGGACCCTGGAGCAAAAAGGCTGGATCACCCGGCTTCCCCATCCCAGAGACACCCGTGCCAAAGTCTTGCAGGTGACCCCGGAAGGCCATGCCATGATCGAGCAAAGCATCCCTCTGGTGGAAGCCGTGGACCGTGCTTTTTTTGCAGATCTGGCCCCACAAGCCGTTGCCCTGTTCAAGACGCTCGACAGCCGTTCTTCTGATTGAAAACGCCTGCAGTCCTGTGCTTTTCAGCAGATGTGCATTTCTGCAGGCTTCTGCACAATGGTGGGCATGGACATCCTGACAACCCTCACCCATCAACTGGTGCAAGAAGGAGCAGATGCTGTGGTCTTGCTGGGCAGTGTGGCCCGCCAGGAAGATGTGGCTTACTCAGACCTGGACATTCACGCCCTTTTTGAAAACCCACCCCAGGACCACCAGAGGATTTTTTACCTTGCAGACCGTCTGGTGACCATCAGTTTCGTGCGCTGGGACCACAAAGAACAGGCTTTCAGGGACCCACAAACGGCACTGTGGAACATTGCAGGCATCCGGCAATCCCGCATCTTGCATGATCCAGAGGGGCGTTTTGCTGCATTGCAGGAAAGGGCTTTTGTTTTTGACTGGTCCACCTTGCAAGAGCAATGTTTCAGCAGCATGGGAAGCCGCTTTTACAACCTGATTGAGGAGTGCCACAAGATCATGGGTGGTCTCATCACCCACAACCCCGAGAAATGCTTCTTTGCCCTCGAAGGACTCAAATGGTCTCTGGCCGAAATGGGCGCTCTGGCTTCGGGCGTCCTGATCGAGACCGAAAACCGGTATTTCAGCAGCATTCGGGATGCCCATCCTGACCCAGAGTGGCGACATCACTTTGATGTTACCGTGGGGGTGACTGGAATGGACCCTTTTGATCGGGGTGTGGCTGGATTGAAACTGTACCTTCGCAGCTTCGAGCTGTATGGACACCACATGGAGGAGGCCCATCAAAACACTGTGTTGCAAGCCGTTCAAACGGTGCGTGATTTTCTCTGGAATCCGGGTGTTGACAAAAAGCCAGAGGACTGATATTCTTACTCTCGCTTTCGGGGCTGTGGCGCAGTTGGGAGCGCGTCTGAATGGCATTCAGAAGGTCAGGGGTTCGAATCCCCTCAGCTCCACCAAAAAGAGAGATCCGCTGGAAACAGCGGGTCTTTTTTTGTTTCTCAAATTTTGGTAATCCCCTTTATTTTCTCTGCGTCCAGGCTCAGGGATGATGGCCAGTATGTCCCTCACTGCTGCCAGAGCCCACCTCCTCCACGATCCGCACCTTGCACCTTTGCTGGAAAAATACACCTTTCCGGCCTCCTTCAAAGGACCGTTTGACGCTTTCTCGGGCCTTTGCAGCATTGTGATCGGGCAGCAGGTGAGTGTGCGTTCTGCTGTGGCTGTGGAGAACCGTGTGCTGAACCATCTAAGTGGTTTCACCCCTGAAAAGCTGTTGGATGCACCAGAGGACACCCTCGGCAAACTGGGCCTGACCCGCAACAAAATCAAAACCCTCAAAGGCCTGTCTTCAAGGGTTTTGGCAGGTCTGGATCTGGACCTCTTGCGGCACGAACCAGACCACAAAGTGCGCGAGGTTTTGCTGGAAATGTGGGGCATCGGGAACTGGTCCACCGACATGTTCTTGATGTTCTGCCTCGGGCATGAGGATGTGTTCCCATGGGGAGATGTGGCCCTCAGGCGCGGTTTTTACAAAGTCCTTGGTCAGGATGCCCTTCCAGAGGTTTCTGAGAAGTGGCATCCCTTCCGTTCTTATGCTGCATGGCTGCTCTGGCAGGAATCGGAGACCGATCTTTCCATCCAGCCTCTGTTCTGGGTGCATGTTTGAGAAGCTTCTGTGGATCTGCCGAGGGCCAAGGGCAAAAAAAGCTTTGGCTGTAGCAATGAAGGGCACAGCACGCTGTCTTGTACAAAACAGGAGACCACATGCTGGTCTCCTTGTCCGCTGCGCCCCTACACATCTCCTTGAACATTTATTGTGCGTGTAGCACGATGCTCTCGGCTCTCGGCTCTCGGCTCTCGGCTCTCGGCTCTCGGCTCTCGGCTCTCGGCTCTCGGCTCTCGGCCTTCTTCAAGCCCGCTGAACTCTGGCCTCTGGACGGTGGTTCATCCAGAGCCAGCTCAGGATTCCGGTGCTGATCAGGGCCAGAACCGTCCATCCCACCCCGATCCGCAGGAAATCTCCTGCTGCCCACTGGCCAATCAGGGAGCCCAGCAGCCCTGCCCCTGCACTGCTGATGAAGCCGATGATGCTGCTGGCAAAGCCTGCAATGTTGCCCAGAGGTTCCAGTGCAGCGCTGTTGGCATTTGGAAAAGTGATGCTCATGAACAGCAGCACCAGACTGAGGTGGAGCCACACCCCAATCACGTGCTGGTCCAGAAGGGCGTGGGGCACCATCAGCAGACTGAGTCCACAGATGACCCACACTGCATAACGGATGAGTTTGTGCAAGCCCAGACGCATCACCAGAGCACCATTCAGGAAGGCCCCCACCGTTTGGGCGATCCCTGTGGCCCCAAAAGCCAGTGCAAACTGGGTGTTGTTGAGGTTCAGAAAGTCTTTGTAGAGCTGGGGTGCACTCATCAGGTAGGTGTACAGGATGCCGAAAATGAAGGTCAGCATCAGGGTGTAGGCCACGCTCTGGGGGGTTTTCAGCACTTGCACCGTGGCCTTCTGGAGGTTGGCAAAGCTCTGGACTTTGCGTCGTTCCGCGGGCAGGGTTTCGCGCAGCCTGAGGCCAGCCCAGACCATCAGGATGCCCGTCAGTGCAGCAATGAACACGAAAATGGCGTGCCATCCCCATTGCAGGAACACCGTTCCGATGCTCGGGGCGATCACAGGGGCAATCAGGAAAACCATCATGGCAAAGGACATGATGCGGGCCATTTCGGCACCAGAGTACTGGTCGCGGATCAGTGCAGTGGGAACAATCCGCATTCCTGCGCCCAGCAAGCCTTGCAATGCACGCAGAGCCAGCAAGACAGTGAAATCCTGTGTGAACAGGATGCCAATGGTGGTCAGCAGGTACAGGCCCAGAGCACCCATCAAAACGGGTTTCCTGCCGTACTGGTCGCTGAGGGGGCCGTGAATCAGTTGACCTGCTGCAAAGCCAAAAAAGTAAATGCCCACAATCAATTGGGCTCGGGTTTCGGTCACTCCGAAATCCTGACTCATGGTGCTCAGGGCGGGCAGCATGATGTCGATGGTGAAAGCACTGATGGCTTGCAAGAGGCCAACCATCAAAATGATTTCCATTTTGGAATTGGGTCTGGAATTTTGGGGAGGTGGGGAAGAGGTCACGGCACAATCTAACAGTTTAAAAAACATATTGAAAACCAGAGGTGCGTACAAAAACACCGTTCATTTGCAAAAAAAGCCTGAAAACGCTCGTTGCAAGCCGAATTCAGGCTGAGAAAATCAAAAGGTCAGGAGGCGTCTTCGATTTCGACCACCAACACAGATCCGGGACCTTGCAGTTCTTCTTCGTATTCATACAGTTCGCGGAACAGCACGTCGGTGCCCTCCAGATGGGTGGATTCCCCCACCTGAAACACGGCTTTTTCGAAGACCACCGCTTTGAGCAGGAGGGTGAACACCTCCAGCACATCCTGAGCCTGTCCGTCTTGTGCCAGAACAGCAAAGTTGGGGCACTTGAAACGCTCGAAGCCACGGGTGGCATACCAGACCAGTCCATCTGGACGCTGAACTTTCATCAGGCTGGTCCAGAAAGCGGTGGGAATTTCTTTTTTCAGGAGGTGACGGTCCACGCCCAGAGCCACCTCTTTGACAATGCGTGTGGGATGGGCCACGTGGGCCACCTCATCGAGCACGCCCAGCAAATCCAGAGGACCAAAAGCCGCGGCCACCTGATACAGGGTCAGCATCTGTTGCAAAGGGCTGTCGTTTTCACCGGTGTAGGTGCAAATCAGGTGAGCACGGTGGTTTTGCAACTGGTCTTTGATGCTTTTGGGCAGGTTGCTGGCCCCGATGGTGCGGTTTTGCACCTCTCTGGAGAGGGTGTGGTCGATGCCCGTGACCTGCACTTCGTGGCCAATCATCTGAAAAATTCCAGCTTCCTGACTTTCCAGGCGCTGAAAATGAATGTTGGGATCTTGCAAAAGTTGCCGGAGGCTGATGATGCCCCGGTTCAGGTCCGGCAGCATCTTGAACAGCAGAATGATGCTGTTGCCCGAGGGGAGCGTGGTCTGTCCTGTGGGAACAGAGCCATCGTCCGGCAAGTTTAAAAATTTCCTCAGGAAACCCATTTGTCTCATCATAGCGGGTTTTTGACACAAATCTCTTACCAGCAGAATATTTAAATGCTGTACGTTCAGCGAAGATTATGCTATGTTGGGTTCAGGAGATCCACATGACCCAGACCAACAAAAAAGTGCTTGCTGCCGAAAAGAGCAAACATCTGATTCTGGAAGCAGCAGAAGTCCTTTTCTCAGAGCGGGGTTTTGAGAAAACCAGCCTGCAAGACATTTGCGATCTGGCTGGGGTGGCCCGTGGAACCCCCGGTTATTTCTTCGGCTCCAAAGAAGGGCTGTATCGTGCTGTGCTGGACCGTGCTTTTGAAGATTCACTGGCTCTGGTGCACCAACTGCAAACCATGGTCCAGAGTTCTGAGGTTCAGCCCCGCTTTTTGTTGCAATTTGCCATCGAACAGTTCTTTGATTTTCAAATCCAGCATCCCCGTTTTGTGCGCCTCACCGAATGGGAGACCCTGAATGGCGGGGCACACCTCAGCACCCTCCCCAGCCAATTGGAGGTGTTCCGTGAAGCCCTCACCCTCCTGAAAGCCCAGACCGATTTTCACGGAGAACCCGAGCAATTCATCATTGACCTGACGGCCCTGTGCTGGTTTCCAGTGGCACACGCCCAGACGTTCCTCAAACCTCTGGGCATCCACATGGAGGAAGAAGACGTCCGTGCAAAACGCAAACAACATGTGGTTCAGTTCCTGCTGAACCAGTACCTCCCTGAAAGGAGCAAACCATGACCCGAATTCTTGTCACAGGTGGAACCGGAGTCCTGGGCAGGCAGGTGGTGAAAGTCCTGCAAGCCAGAGGGATCACTCCACGGGTGCTCAGCCGTCAGGAAGCATCTTCCAGCCCAACAGCGGTGTTCTTCAAAGGGGATTTGACCACAGGTCATGGCCTCAAAGAAGCTCTGGAGGGGGTGGATGTGGTGGTCCACTGTGCCCACAACCCAGAGCAACCTCAAAAGCACATGCTGGGCACCCAGAATCTTCTGGCAGCCATGCAGCAAGCAAACGTGAAGCATGTGGTCCTGATCAGCATTCTCGGGATTGATCGGCTGTCCCTTTACCCCTATTACCGTGCCAAGCTGCAAGAGGAAAAGATGGTGCAGGCCAGTGGGATTCCCTGCACCATCTTGAGGGCTGCCCAGTTCCATGATTTTCTGGGCTTCCTGATCGAAATGCTGGTGCGCCTTCCAGTGGTCCTGTTGCCCCGTGACCTGCGTTTTCAGCCTGTACAGGTGGAAACAGTGGCTCAGGAACTGGCCCAACTGGCCTTGCAACCTCCTGCTGGACAGCTGAAAGATCTGGCCGGACCAGAGGTGCTCTCTCTGGACAGTCTCGTGCAAAGCTGGATGCTCAGGAAAGGCATCAACAAGCGCATCTACACTTTTCCTTTGCCTCTTCCTTTCATGCAAACCTTCAGGGAGCTCGCAGTCAAAGAAGTCACCCGCAAAGGGGAGACATGGGGACAGTGGCTCTCTGGACAGCAGACCTCCAGCAACGCTTACCAGAAAGCCAGAGGTTGACCATGCAGCGTTCCCTCAATGAGAAAATCAGCCTCTGGTATCTGGCCCTCAACTTTCTGATTCCTGGCGTGTGGGCCTTGTTCCATCCACAGGGGTTTTATCAGAACTTCCCGTTGCCCGGTCATGCATGGGTCGCCTCGGATGGTCCCTACAACGAACACCTGCTTCGGGACTTTGGAGGGCTGCAACTGGGTCTGGCGGTGCTGGTGCTCTTTTGCCTGTTTCGCCCTCAAGAGGTGGGTGTGCGCGTGACTGCGGTGGTGCTGTTGTGCTTCGGGGTGCCCCACCTGATTTACCACATCGGCCATGTGGAGGCATTTGGGCAACCTCTGGACATGGTTGCAGCGATTCTGTTGCTGGCCTTGCAGGTGATGGTTCCGTTGCTCTTGCTGGTGCATGCCCAACCCTCAAACAAGCCTGACAAACAAGCCTGAAACCAGAGCACCCGACCCACCGGATGTGTGAAAGGGGGACGGGATCTCTGGTTTTGCCTGAAAGCCTCTTGGAATGTGGTTGGATGGCCCCGGAATGCATCGAAGAAAAACAGGTTTTCCGGGTGCCTTCAGGTTAAACAAAGGCATCCAAAACCTCAAATCGAAAGCCCCACTCTGGCAGCGTTTCCAGTTTGCAAACTTTTGCCCATTCTGGCAAAAGAAAAGCAGATTCAAGGGTGCTCTGGCTTTTTGCCCTCGGCTCTCGGCCCTCAGCCCTCGGCTCTCACTTCTGCCTTCTGCGCCTTCAACCCTCAGGTTGGCCTCTCACACCTCCCTTTGTATAATCCTAGGGATGACCACCAAGCTGAGCACGAACGAAATCCGCCAGAGATACCTCTCGTTTTTTGAGAGCAAAGGCCACTTGCGCCTGCCTTCACATTCCACGGTGGCCCCTGATCCCACCACCCTGTTCACTGTCGCTGGAATGCAGCCTTTCAAACCCCAATTCCTTGGAGGGGCCGCGACCTTCCCCGGCGTGGAGGGAGAGCACCGCAGAATCACCACCGCTCAAAAGTGCGTGCGTCTGGGCGACATCGAGAATGTGGGCCGCACCCGTCGCCACCTGAGCCTCTTTGAGATGCTCGGGAACTTCAGCTTTGGGGATTACTTCAAGAAAGAAGCCATCGAGTGGGCCTGGGAACTGCTGACCAGCGAACAGTGGTTTGCACTGGACAAAACCAAGCTCTACATCACCATCTACAAAGACGATGACGAAGCTTTCCAGTACTGGACCGCTCTGGGCGTGGACCCGAGCCACATCCACCGTTTCGATGCCGACGAGAACTTCTGGCCTGCCGATGCACCCGCCAAAGGCCCCAACGGTCCTTGCGGTCCCTGCTCGGAAATCTATTACGACCGTGGCCCAGAGTTCGGCGAGGACAGCTGGGAAGATTACGCCACCACCCGTGAAAGCGCCCGCTTTCTGGAAATCTGGAACCTCGTGTTCCCCGAGTTTGACCGTCAGGATGGCGGCGTTTTGGATCCCCTGCCGTTCAAAAACATCGACACTGGCATGGGTCTGGAGCGCATGGCCAGCATCCTGCAAGATGTCTTTGATTTCTACAGCACCGACACCTTCCGCCCGATCATCGACAAGGTCACGGAACTCTCGGGCAAGGTTTACGAAGGCGAGAAGTCCGTTTCCCACCGTGTGATTTCCGAGCACCTGCGCAGCGTCACCATGGTGCTGGCAGACGGAACCCTCCCGAGCAACACCGGACGGGGCTACGTGGTGCGCAAAGTGCTGCGCCGTGCCATCCGCCATGCTTACCTGTTGGGCTTCCGCGAGCCTGTGCTGTACACCCTGGTGCCTCTGGTGGTGCAGGCCATGGGCGATGCCTACCCTGAACTCAAGCAGGAAGAATCCCGCATCCAGAGCGTCATGAAGACCGAAGAGGTCAGCTTCTTGAAGACCCTTGCAGATGGCATCAAGCGACTGGACGGTTTGCTTTCTGACCTCGCTGAAGGTGCTGTGCTCAATGGTCAAGATGCGTTCACCCTCTATGACACTTATGGTTTCCCCCTCGACCTGACCATTGAAATTGCTGAAGAGCGGGGTCTGGCTGTGGATCAGGAGGGCTTCAAAGCCGCTTACAAAGAACAACAGGACCGCGCCCGTGAAGCCGGAAAACTGGGCAAGCAGGAACTGTTCGGTGTGGTCGCTGAGGTCCTTGACGATGTGGCCCGTGAGCATGGAGCCACCGAATTCGTGGGTTACGATGCCACCGAATGCCATGCCCGTGTGCTGGCTGTGATTGTGGAGCATCAGGCCCAGAAAATCATCACGGTGGGACAGACCGCTCAGGTGATCCTGAGCACCACCCCTTTCTATGCAGAGGGGGGCGGTCAAATTGGGGACAGCGGCATGCTGGAATGGACCGGAGGCTGGGGCATGGTCACCACCACCCAGAAAACCCCTCAGGGCATCTTCCTGCACACTTTAGAGGTCAAAGAAGGGTCTCTGGAGGATGGGGCAGAGGTGCGTGCTGTGGTCGGTCCCAAACGCAAGGCCACCGAGCGCCATCACACTGCCACCCACCTGCTGCAAGCCGCCATGCGGACCGTTCTGGGAAGCACCGTGCGTCAGGCCGGAAGCCTTGTGACCCCCGAGCGCCTGCGTTTCGACTACACGCACAACGAAGCCCTGAACAGCGACCAGATCCGCGAAATCGAAGTGCTGGTCAACCGCTGGATCCAGTCGGACTTTGCTGTGAATTACGCCTACATGGGCATTGAAGAGGCCCGTGCCACCGGAGCCATGGCCCTCTTCGGCGAGAAGTACGGCGATGTGGTGCGCGTGGTCAGCGTGGAAGGCGGAGTCGTTCGTGACATCACCAACGAAACGGTGTCCAGCAAAGAGCTCTGCGGTGGCACCCACGTTGGACGCACCGGCGAAATTGGCACTTTTGTGATCGTCTCAGATGAAAATCTTGCTGCTGGTGTGCGCCGCATTGAAGCCCTTTGTGGTGAAGTCGCCAACCAGTACATCCGTCAGCAATTTGATGTGCTGTCCCGTGCTGCTGGCTTGCTGAACACCGGAACCTCTGCTCTGCCAGAGCGCGTCCAGCAGGTGCAAGCCCAGATCAAAGACCTGAACCACACCATCGACAACCTGAAAAGGGATCTGGCCCGTGCACAGGTCTCTGGAGGAGCAGGCCAGAACGTGCAGGAACTGGGCGGTTTCAAAGTGGCCAGCCTGAAAGTGGTGGGCTTGGAGTCCGGTGCTTTGCGTGGTGCTGCCGATTCCCTGATGGAAGCCTCTCAGGCCGATGTGGTGGTGGTGGCTTCGGATGCTGGTCTGGTGGTCAAGGCCAGCAAAGATGCTGTAACCAGAGGAGCCAACGCAGGCAAAATCATCGGGGTGCTGGCACAGGCTGCTGGTGGCCGTGGTGGTGGCCGTCCTGACATGGCTCAGGCTGGCATCAAGGATGCCGATGCTGCCCTTGCTGCTCTGGAACAGGCTTTCTGATTTTCAAATTTTTACTGTGAAACCTTCGAAATGCACTGGTCTCTGGCCGGTGCATTTTGTGTTTTATCCGACAGTGGCCGGACAATTGTAATGTTAGACAGCAGTGTAAGGCAGACGTACACCTTTGATTAAGGTGCAGATGAAAGGGCCTTTTTTGATGTTCTGGAGAAGCCTCTTGCTTTTCTGAACTTCAGCGGAGAAGGTCAATTGTCACCTGAAGCCGGGCTGAATGTTGCGTTACAATTGACTTCAGAGTACCTTTAGAACAAGAGCCACGGCAAAGGGCCACCCTTGCCAAATGGGCATTGAAAGGGGTGAACGCGAAACTGGAGGGAGACGAGGCTGTGATATTCTTGTGATCTTCAGGATCATAGAATGAGACCGTGCTCTACAACGCAGACGTTTGATTTTGTTAAGACGCCTGTGATAGTTTTTTAATACACAGTCTCCAGAGCACAGCACGTAAGAGATCACGTTTGCTGCGCAAAGTAAGCGGTCTAAGTCCCTCTTGTCGCGAGGAATACTATGGCAGTAACAGGAAGTTTTGCAGACATCCCACTCACCGAAGTCTTGGCCACCATCTCCAGAAGGTCCGGCAAACTCTTCATCGCCGATAACGACTCCAAGCAGAGCTACGAACTGCACTTCATGCAGGGCATGCTTTGTGCCTTCTTCATTGGCAAGGAGCCCGTTAAGGACGTGTCACAGATCCGTGACTACCTCAAAGCCCTCTCCCGTCGTGGCAGCTGCACTTTCGAATTCGCCAAAACAGAACCCACTGAACTGGTGAACAACTTCCTGCTGCCCATCGAGCGTCTGGGCCGTTCCATGGCCTCTGAAGACATCAAAGAACAGGTGGAAAGGGACCGTGAACGCTTCGCTCACCCTGACACCCGCTTCATTCTGCTCAAACCCACAGAGTTCTGGGCACATGAAGGCCTTGAGTTGTTCTTCCAGAGCGCCCTGCACCTGCTGTCCCAGCCCAATGGGGTCAGTGCACGTGAATTGATTCAGAAACTGGACCTCCCCATTTCCATGGAAGTGGCCCAATTGTACCTGTACCAGCTTCGTTCCCACGGAGCCATTGCCCCTGTGCGTGCTTTCGAATCCGAAACCCAGTACGTGCAAAGTCAGCAAGTGGTCCAGCAAGTTGTGGCTAAAGGCGGCAAAGGTGGCATCTTCGGAGCCTTCCGCAACCTCTTCAGCCGTCTGTTCAAGGCGAGGACATCTCAATGATCAAGCCCCTCAAGATTGTCGTTTCAGGCCCAGTCGGCGCCGGAAAAACCACCTTCATTCGGAGCCTTTCCGAAACAGAAGTGGTGGACACCGATGCAGACGCCACCGAGGACATCGGCAAGGCCAAAACCACCATCGCTCTGGACTTCGGGACCATGACCGTAGACGACAACCCGATCTACCTGTTCGGTACCCCCGGTCAGGACCGCTTCGACTTCATGTGGGAAGTGGTGTGTGAAGGTGCACTGGGTCTGATCATGCTGGTCTCTGGCACCCGTCCCGGTGATTTGGGTCGTGCCCGTGCCATTCTGGAGTTCATCACCTCCCGAATCCCTGTGCCTTTTGTGATTGGTGTGACCCACCAGGATTTGCCCAAAGTCTGGCGTCCAGACGATGTGGCAGATTACTTCCAGCTCCCCTACGACCGTGTGTTCGGGGTCAATGCCACCGACGGCGACACTTGCATGGACGTGATCACTTCCATCATCGAGCTGGCCAATGAAGCCCGCAACGGCAACCCCGTTGTTCAACCCTAACCTCAAATCTGTATTCAACGTCCCCGGAGGCCCAAAAACGCATGAGCAAGCAGGAACAGCTTCAAGAAGCGATTGATCGTTTACGCACAGCGATTCCCGAGTTGCAAGGTGCATTGGTGGCCTCTACGGACGGGTTGCCCATTGCATACTCAATGGGCGGAAACACGGATCCCGTGCGCATTGCAGCCATGGCTGCCACAGCCCTCGGGTTGGGTAAGCGCATTGGGGAAACCCTCAGTGCAGGTCAACTGGCTGAGACCAGCGTCACAGGCAGCAATGCCCAGATTTTGATTTACGCCGCTGGAACCAAAGGTGTGCTGGCTGTGATTGCACCCACTTGGTCCAGTGTGGGTCTGATTCACCTTGAAGCCCGCGATGTCAGCCGCAAAATTGCGGAAATGTTGTAAAAAGGCTTCTTGAAATCAGGATTTTGCAAATTCTGATTTTCAGATCCGTTCAAAAAGGCAACAACAGAATCAACCCTCTGGATGCTTTGCCAGAGGGTTTTTTGGTGTCGGTGTGCAGGCCCCTTGACTTTCTGCATGCCGACATGCCGAAATGGATCATGCCTGCTTACGTGATTGTGAACACCCAGGTCTCTGATCCGGTCAAAATCCAGCAGTATCGGGACCTTGCCCAGCAGTCGGTGCATCTGTACGGTGGCCGTTATCTTGTGCGAGGGGGACCTCTGGCTGTTCTGGAAGGAGATTACCATCCAGAGCGTCTGGTGGTGCTGGAATTTGATTCTCTGGAACAGGTTCGGGGCTGGTATGCCTCTGAAGCTTACCAGCAAGCCAAAGCTGCCCGAGAAGGCATTGCCCAGTTTGACATGATCGCTGTGGAAGGGTTGGCAGTGCCTTTGTGAAGGCCGCTGAGCCCATGTTGCTGATTCTGGACCTCGATGAGACCCTGATGCATGCTTCGCAGGGCTTGCAGGGAGAACCTGATTTCAACATGTGGGATTACCAGGTGAAGGTCCGACCTCACCTGCAACGGTTTTTGGAGGTGGCTTTTGAGCATTTCGATGTGGCGGTCTGGAGCTCTTCCAGCGCAGATTATGCTGCGCTTGCGGTGGAGCACCTGTTTCCAGAGCCAGCCAAATTGAAGTTTCTCTGGGCCAGAGAACGCTGCACCTACTGCTGGGACGCAGAAGTTCAGGACTTTGTCTGGGCCAAACGGCTCTACAAAGTCAAAAGGTTGGGGTATGGGCTGGAACGGGTTCTTGTGATTGATGATTCTCCAGAGAAATTCCGTACCGCTTACGGAAACCTGATTCGGGTGTCTCCTTTTTATGGCGATCCACACGATCAGGAATTGATCAGGCTGGCCTGTTATCTTGAGAAAATCACAAACGTCCAAAATGTGCGTAAAGTAGAGAAAAGGCACTGGTACAGTCTCGTAGAGCCACCACCCCAGATTTGACCTGTTTGCCCTGACAGGATCCAAAGGAGCGACCATGACCCTCCGGCCCCTGATCATTCTGGATCTGGACGAAACCCTGATCCACTCGACGGTAAGCCGCTCCCGTGTGCCTCATCCTGACTTTGTGATTGACGGTCTGCACGTGAAAATCCGACCCCATGCTTTGGACCTCCTCAAAGTGTGTTTCGACCACTTCGATGTGGCGGTTTGGACCTCATCTGCGTGGGACTATGCGCAGGTGGTGGTGAAAGGGGTTTTCCGCAAACCCTATGCAGATCGTCTGAAATTTGTGTGGGCCAGAGAGCACTGCATCCGCGAATTTGATGAGGTGCTCAAAGAAGAACTCTGGGCCAAGCACCTTTCGCGGATTGAGCAGGAGATCGGGTATGCACAGGACCGTGTGTATCTGATTGATGATTCACCAGAGAAATTCAGGGGCACTCCGGGCAAAATCATTCGGGTCAAGCCTTTTTTTGGAGATGAAAGCGACATCGAGTTGCTGGAACTGGCCGGTTACCTTGCCAGACTGGCCCAGAGTGCACCTCAAGAGCAAAAGTATGGACGGCGTTAGCTTGCCTTTTGAATGCTGGCTCTGGACAGGCTTTTGATGCCTTTCAGTTTGGCGATCAAGACAAAACTCAGGATCACCAGCAAGGACCAGCTGCTGATTTTGCTGTAGTGCACCCGTTGCCAGATTTCGGTCTGGTTGGGGTACTGCCATGCACCATAAAAGGTGCTGATGTTTTCTGCGAGCCAGATGAACAGGCCAATCAGCAAGAAAGACAGGGTGAGGGGCATCTGGTAATCCCTCTGGTTGATGTTGAAGTGGACCCGGGTGTTCCACATCATCACCACCAGAGCCACCGCCAGACCCCACCTCTGGTCTTCGATGTAATGGTTGGTGAAGAAATTCAGGTACAGCAGGATTGCAAACAGGTTGGCAGTCCAGTGCGGATATTCACTGAAACGCAGACCAAACCTGCGCCACGCTTGACAGATGTAACTGGCCACACTGGCGTACATGAAACCCGAGTAAATCGGGACATCCCAGATCTTGCTGTAGGCGAACTCTGGATAGGCCCATGAGCCGTGGTGCACTTTCCAGAGTTCAAGGGCCAGTCCGAACACGTGAAACAGGCAGATCACTTTCAGTTCATCAAGGGTTTCCAGTTTGCTGAGCACCATCACCGCTTGCATGATCAGGCACACGATCAGCATGAAGTCGTACCTTGGGATGGGCAGGTCGATGTATTTGCTGAGGGCCAGAGACAGCATGATCACCGCTGGAAAAATGCAGCAGAGGGCCTCAAGATAAACGAAAGTCACAAAATCATGCAGTCTGGCAGGCAGTTTGAGAGGGGTTAAACCCATGTTCATGGTGTTCCTACTGTAATGGGAATGTAAGGTCAAGGGGTGCTGAAATTGTGAGTATGTTGTGTAATATGCTCAAATCACTCAAAATTGTCGGGTGTAGGTCAACCACATGGGTTCAATGGCATAACCCAGCCTGCGGTTCACTTTGAGCATGCCCAGATTGACCACTGCACCTCCTGTGCTGGCCTGCACAAAACCTGCTGTTTTGGCCCATTGAAAAGCATGGGCTTTGACCAACGTGGACAGCCCACGGTGTCGAAATTTGCGGGCGGTCAGGGTGATCTCACTCTGGACGGTGGTCTGGTCTTTTTCCAGCAGGGTCAGGGCCACGATCTGCCCTCTGTACCACACGCTGAACCACTCGAAGCGGTCCTGCCAGTAATCCTGCTCAAAGGCTTCACGGGTCTGGAGGGTCCAGCGTGTGGCTGGCACCTGAGGCACATCTTCAAATCCTTCCATGTAAAGCTGAAAGAGGGCATCCGAAGGTTGAGGGTGGCCTCGCTGGACTTCAAAACCCTCAATGAACAGCCTTTCTTCCAGACCCTGAAAAGGGGAAAAATCAAATGCCTGCAAATCCAGATGGGCCCCATAACTCTGGAAGGTGTTCTGAAATCCAGCATCCTCTAAAAACTGGCGTGCAGCGGTGTAATCTTCCCTGAGGGTGCTTTCCAGAGCCAGTTTGCCGGGATGGGTGCGGCGCACGGCCTGCAGCAAAGCGAAACGGGCTTCTGGATGCTCTGGATGGGCGTAAAATCGCACATGGAGCACACCAGAGGTTTCTGCTGGAACGGCGTAAGCGTAGCCGATCACTTGCCCTTTCTGCTCGGCGACCAGACGGCATGTGTCCGGGTTTCGCTGAATCTGGTGGGTCAGATCCTCTGGATTCCAGCTCCACTGGTGCAGATAATGTTGTTCTTGCAATTCAATGATGGTTTTGGCGTCTTCGGGTTTTGCAGATCGAATGTGCATGCGAACAGTGTAGGATGGGGCTTTTCAGACCACAAATGTGCTCGATAAGTCAAAATGCTTACTGAAATCTTAATGTACTTTTACCAAGCATATTCTCAGGACAAAAGCCCACCCTGAAATCCCTACCCTGAAACCATGCAAGCTGCCCTGACCCCCAACAAAAACCTGATCAAAAGCGTCGCTGTGCCCACCGAACACGGAGGCTGGGGTTTCACCATGGAACCGGTGCTCCTTGGATTGCTGGTGGCCCACGATGCAGCAGGCTGGGGTCTGGGTTTGCTGGCCCTGATGGGCTTCATGGGAAGACACCCCATCAAACTTTTGCTCTCTGACCTCCGGCGCAAAAAAATGTTCCCGAGGACCCGCTACGCCTTGATGTTTGCTGCCCTGTACGTGACCCTTGGAGCAGTGGGTTTCTGGCTGGCCGTTTCGCAGGCAGACCAGAATTTCTGGCTGCCTCTGTTCTCGGTGGTCCCCCTGATGGCCGTGCAACTGTTCTTTGATGCCCAGAACAAAGGCCGCAACCTGCTCCCAGAGCTGTGCGGAGCCGTGGCCATGGGCTCTGTTGCCACAGCCATTGCTCTGGCAGGAGGTGAGAGCGCAGAAGTGGCTTACGCCCTCTGGATGGTGCTGGCCGTGCGCTCGGTGACCTCCATTTACTTTGCCCGCACACAGGTCCTCAGGGCCAGAAAACAGGAAGCCAAGCCTCAGACCAGTGTGCTGGTGGGCCTCCTCGGGTGGTTCGCATTGGCCTTGCTGGGAAGCTGGCAAATCACCCCGATGACCGCAGTGGTTGCGATGACCTTGCTGCTCGGGTATCAGGTGTATGCCTTCCAGAGGCCACCTGTGCCTGCCAAAGTGGTGGGATGGGGCCAGATGGCGTTTGGTCTCTTGTTTGTGGGATGTGCGGTGGTGGGTGTGCAGACGGGGATTTAGGGGTGCGCCCTGCCGAGGGCAAAGAAGAATGCCGAGGGCCCAGAGCCGAGGGCTAAAAATGCTTTGGCGAAAGCATACAGGGCGCAGCACGCTGTGCCCCTACAGACATGTGCCTTGACGTTTTCTGCTGTGTTGGACACGATGCTCTCGGCTCTCGGCTCTCGGCTCTCGGCTCT
>NZ_KN050781.1:72986-83165 GCF_000745915.1 Deinococcus misasensis DSM 22328 | reverse complement strand
GCTCTCGGCTCTCGGCTCTCGGCTCTCGGCTCTGTCTTGGCCCTGACTACGCGCTTGCAGGACGGCCTGCTTCGCGCTGGGCCGCTGGCTCTCGGCTCTCGGCCTTCCCCGAGCCCTGATAAAATACCCCTGTGACCACCCATCAAGCTCCATTTACCGCCCTCGCCAGCGTTTACGACGCCATCATGAGTGAAATTGAATATGACGGCTGGGCAGAGTTCGTCCTGGGTTTTCTGAAATCTGAGGGATACACCCCTGACCATGTCCTCGATCTGGCTTGCGGAACGGGCAACAGCACCCGTCCATTTGCAGAGGCTGGCCTCAAAGTGACCGGCCTTGACCTGTCCAGAGACATGCTCGGGGTGGCCCAGAGGAAGCTGCCTGAAGTGGCTTTCGTGCAGGGCAGCCTGACCGATTTTCAGTTGCCTGACAAATTTGACCTGATCACCTGCATGTTTGATTCGATCAACAACCTCCTCACCCATGAAGACATGCTGGCCTGCCTGAATCAGGTCAAAAAGCACCTCTCGGAAGACGGATGGTTTGTGGCCGATGTGAACACCCGTGCGGGCCTCCGTGACCTCTGGGAAGGCGGAGAAATCGAAGGGGTGGTGCAGGCCGAAGACGGTCAGGACGTGCACTACCACTGGTCCCACCACTACGACGAGGCCAGAGAACTGGGCATGATTCAGGCGTTTTTCCGCATGGAAGACGGCTCGGAGTTCATCGAGCAGCACACCGAGCGGGGATACGACCCACAGGAATTGGGAGAGCTTCTTGAGAAAGCGGGTTTTCAGGACATCACCGTTTGTGAATACCCCGATTACGCCGAGCCTGAAGAGGACACCCCCAGAGTCTGGGTGTTTGCCCGCCTGAAGAAGGTGCACCGTGGCTAAAGTTGCTGTTCTGGGCGCAGGTGGCTGGGGTACGGCTCTGGCTTCGATGCTGCACCAGCATGCCCGGAGTGTGGTGCTGTGGGCCAGACGCCCCGAGTTCACGCAGGAACTGCTGACGTTACGGGAAAACCGGGATTACCTGCCCGGTGTGCCCCTCCCCGATGATTTGCCGATCACTTCCGATCTGGAACAGGCTCTGGACCACGCCACCCTCGCTCTGGTGGTGGTGCCCAGCGTGGGTGTACAAGAACTTCTGGAACAACTGCCCAGAGAAATGCCCATTGTGCTGTGCGCCAAGGGATTGGGCAAAGGCGGAGAGCGCCTGACCCAGATTGCTGTGGACATGGGTTTCCAGAAGGTTGGGGTGCTCTCTGGACCAAACCATGCAGAAGAGGTGGGCAGAGGGCTTCCTGCCGCCACCGTGGTTGCCAGTGAAGACGAGGATTTCGCCACACTGGCCCAGACTTTTCTGATGACCCCCACCTTCCGGGTGTACACCTCCACCGATCTGGTGGGCGTGGAACTTGGAGGGGTTTTGAAGAACGTGATTGCTGTGGCCGCCGGAATTGTGGATGGTCTGCAACTCGGGGACAACGCCAAATCTGCCCTGATGACCCGCGCCCTCAAAGAGATGCAGCGCTACCTTTCAGCTCAGGGAGCAGAAGAAGACACGGTGTTCGGGCTTTCCGGGCTCGGGGATTTGATTGCCACCTGCACCAGCCAGCACTCCAGAAACCGGGCTGCCGGAGAGAAAATCGGTCAGGGACAGGACCCGAGGCAGGGAGGCAAGGTCATCGAGGGCATTCGCAGCACCTACCTGTTGCATGAATGGGCCAAAACCCATCAGGCCGACCTGCCGATTGTGGAGGTCGTGTACAACGTGCTGGAAAACCGCATCACCCTGATGCAAGGGGTCAGCATCCTGATGGGACGCAAAGCCAAGCCCGAGTAACTGCAAAAAAAATGATCCCGAGTGTGCGGCTCGGGATCCACCAGAGGAAGAAGTGTGAACGCAGTGTACTGGCTTTTTTCAAAAGGCCTTGGGAGAAATCCCACACAGTAAAGGTTTGCTTAATCTTTCATCACTGGTGTTGGTCAACCTGAGCTGTCCTGTAAGATGTTTTCTCGCTGTAAACTGTCTACTGTAAACTGTGAACTTGTCTGTGCGAGGATCACATGCACACCCTCTCCTGTGACCCTACCCCAGAACTCAGGTGGTGGCTGCCTTTTTCTGAATGGACTTTCCAGAGAGCACGCCCCACAGAACGGCCATCAGCACGGTGACGAAAGACGCTCCAGCAAAGGCCAGACTGGCTGGAATCTGGTCGGCGACCCCGGAAACCGCCAGAATCATCAGGGGCATGCCAATCTGGGCCACGCTCCCGAGCACCCCGAACACCCGGCCCCGGTACTGGGCTTCCACGGTGCCTTGCAGCAGTACAGCAATGTAGGTGTTGGCAAAAGCCACCATCACCCCCATCAGGCCAGAGGCCCCGAACAGCAGCCACAGGTGTTTCTGGGACAGCATGCCCAGCAGGCACACCCCGAGTCCGAACAGGCCCAGAAAGACCATCTGTCTTGGATTCCATTTGTTGCCATAAATCGAGATCAGGATGCTGCCCAGCACCATGCCCCCAGAGAAAGCCCCCATCCAGAAGCCGTACCCTTTGGCCCCCAGTCCGATGTCTTGCATGATGCGTGGGGTCAGGACCTGCGTGGGGGCCAGAGATCCGTTGATCAGGAAGGCCATGACCATCACCATCAAGAGGATCTGATTCTTGGCGATGATGTTGAGGCCCGCTTTCATGCCCTGCCAGAACGGCTCGGGTTTGGCAGGGTGCATTCTGGGAATGTCCACGAAAAAGAAAATCAGGGCCATCACAAAAAAGGTGATCGAGTCGATCAAAATGGCATTGGCCGTGCCCAGCGTGGAGATGAGCAGCCCTCCTCCGACCAGTCCCAGAAGTTGCATGGTCTGGGTGGCGGTGCTTAAAAGGCCGTTGGCTCTGGGAAGCTCAGCTCTGGGCACCAGTTCAGGAAAGATTTTTCCGGCAGCAGGGCGGTAAAGCACCCCGATCAGGCTGAAAATCACCGTGAACAGGTAAATCAAGGGGACCGTGAGCATGCTCTGGGCGGCCAGATACACCACCCCGAGGCCAATCAGGCCGCGCAGCACATCTCCCACAATCAGGGGGGGTTTGAGGGGGATGCGGTCCATCAGGTTGCCGGCAAAAGGACTCAGGATTCCCGGAAGCATCGAGAGGGCCAGATTGATGCCCATGCTGGTTGCGGATCCGGTGAGGTCCAGAATCAGGAAACTCATGGCGATGCCGTTCAGGGCGTCTCCGAAACTGGACTGGGCGGTTCCCAGCCAGTACAGGGTGAAGTTTTTGTTCCAGAGTTGGGTGGATGCGCTGTTCATGTTTTGATGGTGCCCTCAGGGCTACTCCAGAAGAAACACTGATTTTCAAGTAGCTTTTTGACACCATGAAGACATGACCCTGCCGGAAGTGGATGCTGAAAAACAGAGCAGTGCTTTGCTGCTGGAGGACCTCAACCGCAAAATTGTGCAAGCTTGCATCCCTCAGGCGCACACCCTCAGCGAGCTGGCTGAACTTTTGCACACTGAAATGAATCCCCTCCACTACCGGGTCCAGCGGCTTTTGAAAGCCGGGTTTTTGAGCATCTCCCACATCGAAAAACGGGCAGGCAGGCCCATCAAACACTACCGCGCAACCCGAGAGACCTTTTTTGTGCCCTTCAGATACACCCCCTACGAGGACATGGCCTCGTACTGCTACGGCCTGACCTCCTCCTCAATGAAAGGTTTCTGGGAAAGTGCCTTTCAGAAGGCGCAGGAACTCTCTGGAGAGTGGGGACTCTGCATGGCCTACAGTCCCAGAAGGAAAAGTTTTGTGATGCAAGTCCAGCGCGAACATGATGTCCGGGGCGAAAAGAGCGACATGGAACAGTGGTCCATGGAAAACCACATTCTCGGCACTTTTGACCGCCTGCACCTCGCGCCTCCAGAAGCCCACGCCATGTACCACGAGCTGCTGGAAGTGTACCGCAAGTACGCCCAGAAGCAGGATTTGCGGGCCAGGGTGCACTGGGTCGGTCTGTTTTTTGCGGAGGAACGGTCATGATTGAGATTGCTGAAAAGATCAACTGCAACGTGCTGCTCCATCCGACCAACCAGCGCATTCTGGGGGAATGCATGCTGAAAGCCTGCACCCTCAAGGATCTGGTGGAAGAACTCCATCTGGACATGAGCGAAGCCCACTACAGGGTCCAGCAGCTCATGAGAGCAGGCATTTTGAAAGTGGACAGAGAAGAAAAACGGGCAGGCAGACCCATCAAATACTACATTCCCACACAGGAAAAATTCTTCTTGCCCTTCAAAGACACCCCGTACAACACGCTGGTGGATTTCATGTCCCAGCAACTCACCCCGATCTTGCAGCGGTTTGTTGAACTGGTGTTTCGCAATGCCCCCCATTTGGGAGAATGGGGACTCGGATTTGAAATTTTAAGCAAGGACCAGAAGCTGGCCACGGTGTTTCATCAGCAGCGACCCGATCCGTCCCACCCCGTAAACCATGAGGATTTGATGTTCCAGCAAAGGGTTCTGGGGATGTGGCAAATTCTGGAACTCACCCCTGAAACCTCCCGCGAAATGAAAAAGGAACTGATGGACCTCTACGAAAAATACCGCCAGAAACAAAGCCCTGACGGTGAAAAGCATCTGTATGGGGTTTTTCTGACGCCCGGTGACCTGCAGGACACCTGAGGGAAAGCGTTCAGTGGTCAGCGATCCGCTTTCAGTGAAAAGACCACCCAGCAGCTTTTGCTTTCGAAAAAAGCAGCACAGTCCCCTCAGGTTTTTCCAGCCCAAGGGGCAAAACGAGAACTTTCCTTCTTGCTGACGGCTGACCGCTTTTTCAGTGGAGATGCCAATGGCCAGACTTTTTGCTTGCCCTGACATCCACTCCATCAATCCAGCAAAATGCGGTCCAGAGCGTCCACAAAGTCCTCTGGAGCATCCAGCCACGGATAATGTCCGGCATCCAGCACGGTGATGTCTGCGCCAGCAAGGTCTTCGAGCCACTGGACCTGATCAGGGTAACTGGTGCGGTCATGCTGGCCTGCAATGGCCACAATTGGGCATTCCTGCTCCACCAGAAAACCGGGATACTCGAATTCCCACATTCCAGCACGCACAAAAGCCTCCTGCACCTCACCGCTGCCCAGCAGTTGGGCCTCCACATCGGAAAATTCCAGACGCATGCGGGCCTGCACGTCCTTGAACTGCATGTGGTTCAAAAGGTCACGGGCATTCAGCAGTTCAAAAGCTTTCTCCACACGGGCTGCGCCCACCAGAGGGTACTCGTCTTCCTTGAGGTTCTGGAGGATTTCAGCTCTGGGATCTTCAAAAGGCTTACCGGTGAACTCAGCAGCAGCTTTCAGCAGTTCGAGGGCCAGTTCAGGCATGTGAATCCACGGGTTGACCGTGACCACTTTTTGCACATGCTGCGGATACCTGCGCCCATACTCCAGCGCAATCAGTGCCCCAAAACCATGTCCCAGAGGGGTGAAGGTGTCCAGAGCCAGAAATTCTCGCACGGCTTCCAGGTCCTCCACCAGATCATCGATCAGCAGGGTGTCCTGCTTGAGTTCCCCACTGCGTCCACTGCCCCTCTGGTCGAGGTAGATCATGTGGTAATGGGTCAGGTCCTCGCCGATCAGGTCGCGAAAGGAAGAACTGTTGTAACCGGGACCGCCATGCAGGTAAATGAGGGCAGGATTTTCAGGATCTCCCACCTGCTCGAAGTACAGGTCCACACCGTTCAGGTGTTCGAAGTAAGTTTCATCCAGCCATTCGCTCATACGGGGACAAGTTTATCACCCTCTGGATGGGGAGAAGGTTGAGGGGGAACAGTTGGGGGCAAAGTGCAGAAAGCTGAAAGCAGAAGGCAGAAGGCAGAAGGCAAATCAGGCTTTGGCTTTTGGGTGGTGTTTTTGCAGTGTGTTGGCTTTCCAGATTCGATTTGTAGGCCAAAGCACTGGAGGGATGGCTTTTTGCCTTCGTCCTTCAGCCTTCTGCCCTCACTTCTCATCCAAAACTTGAAACACTGAAAACACCTATGGCAAAAGCCCTCCGATGGATCCTCCCCCTGTTGATTTTGATTGGCATTGGCGTCTTGCTTTACCCTTACCTGAAAAATGCTGCACGGTATGCCCAGCTCATGCGTGAACCCATGCCCGAGAACCTGCCCATTCCCGTGCAGGGCGTGAAACCCCGTCAGCTTGTGGACACCTGGGGTGGGGCCAGAAGCGAAGGCCGCAAGCATGAAGGCATCGACATTTTTGCCAAAACCGGAACCCCGATCCTCAGCAGCACAAAGGGGATGGTCACCCGCATCGGATGGAACCGTCTGGGAGGGGAGACGGTGACCGTGCTCGGGCCGGGGGGGAATTACCACTATTACGCCCACCTCTCGAAGTATGCCGATGTCAAAGTGGGCGATTGGATCGAGGCTGGAACCGTGATCGGTTACGTGGGCAACACTGGAAATGCCCGAGGCACACCTCCGCATTTGCATTACGGCATTTACGATTTCAAGTGGAAAGCCATGAATCCCTATCCTTACCTCAAATGATCCTGATTTGCAGGGTCAAAGAGCGGTCAGCTTTCAGCCGTCAGCGGTCAGCAAGAAGGAAGGTCTTCTGACTTTTTGAGCTTCAAAAATCTGATTTGGCTTTCGCTTTTCGTGTTTTGATCTGACTGTTCCCTACAGCAAAAGCCTCTGGGTGGGCTTTTCACTGAAACCTGATCGCTGACGGCTGACCGCTTGTTCAGTGGATATGCCAAAGGTCGGACTTTTGTAGTGAACTTTCCCCTATTTGAAATGACCGATGTGCAAAAAAGCCAGAGGTTGGACAATGGAAAAGATGCCAGAACTCAAACTTGATGGATGCAGCTTGCATTACCAGACCGCAGGACAGGGAAGCCCGATCGTTTTCATTCACGCCGGGGTGGCAGACCTCAGCATGTGGGCACAGCAGGTGGAGGCCTTTAAAGACCAGCATCAAGTGGTCACCTACGACACCAGAGGTTACGGCCAGTCTTTCACCGAAGATGTGGAATTCTCCAACCGTCAGGACCTCAAAAACCTGCTGGACAGCCTCGGACTCAAACAGGTGGTGCTGGTTGGATGCTCCAGAGGAGGCAGCATCGCCATTGACTTCACACTGGAGTTCCCAGAATATGTGCGGGCTCTGGTAATGGTGTGTGCCGGGGTGAACGGGGTGGATTTCAGCGCTTTTGAACCCACCGAAGCAGAACAGCAATTCTGGGGTCAGATGGAGGCTCTGGCAGCCGCGCAGGACTGGGAACCCCTCAGCCATCTGGAAGCCCGTTACTGGTTGGATGGCCCCAATTCACCAGAGCACCGTGCAGACCCTGACCTGCGTGCCTACATCCAGCAGGCCATGCTGAAAAAATACCAGAAGCACCAGCACTCTGGAAAACCCAGTGTGCTGAATCCACCTGCCGGACAGCGCCTCTCCGAAATCCAGATTCCCGTTCTGGTGATGCAGGGTCTTCATGACGAAAGCCCCACAGTTTTTATGGCAGACCACCTTGCCCAGCATTTGCCCAACGTCCGAAAAGTGACGTTTGAAGACGCTGCGCACGTGCCCAATCTGGAGGTTCCAGAGCAATTCAATGCAGCATTGCAGGAATTTCTGGAAAGGGCCGAGGGCTGATGTAGGGCGAGGCACGCCTCGCCCCTACAACCCCATTGACGCTTTTCTCTACGTGTAGCACGATGCTCTCGGCTCTCGGCTCTCGGCTCTCGGCTCTCGGCTCTCGGCTTCAGGGCGAGGCATCGCCGAGCCCTCAAAAGCCTTCTGCCTTCGTCTTTCCGCCTTCTGCTTTTTTACCCCAGATATTCCGGCTCTGGCTCAATGTGCTCTGCGGGCTTGGTCCCTGCATCCAGACCTGTGCTGGTGGTGGTTTTGATGGTGCGCAAAGACAGGTCAGATTCGCAGGTGATCTGGCAACTGAGTCTGCCCTGACCGAACATTCCTTTGGCCTCCAGGACGGTTTTCTCGGCAGCGGTCATGGGGGTGGGTTCTCCAGAGAGGACTTCCACCATGCAGGTGGTGCAACGGGCTTTGCCACCGCAGCGGTGCAGGACATCCACGCCTGCATCTTCAAGGGCGAGCACCAGTCTTTTGCCTGTTTCGATTTCGAATGTACCGTAATTTTCCACCGTGACTCTGGGCATATCCCGATCATTCTAGCGGAATGTCAGCCCTGTTGCAGTGTAGAAAAGACACTTTCCAGTTCAGGTTCTGACAGAAAACCTTCGCTGCTGCCCACCGTACCAATTTTCACCCCTGCAAAAACCACGGCACGTTGCAGGGCTTCCAGAGGATGCATCCCACGGGCATAAAAGTGGGTGAAACTGGCACACAGGGCGTCTCCTGCACCAACAGTGCTTTTGACCGTTCCCCTCTGGTAAGCAGGCACATGGGACAGGGTGCGGTCATGGTACAGCAGGGCTCCGTGTGCCCCCAGACCCACCACGATGGCCTCGGTGCCGTACAGGCGAGCGAGCTTGGGTGCAAAGTGCTCTGGGGCTTCTGGCAGCTTCTCATGGCTGAAAAACAACACCTCTGCATGCTCCAGAAAGGGGAGGTTGTATTCGTGGACAAGGCCCTGCAAATCCTGCACATCGGTCACGAAAGGGATGCCACTCTGGACCACCTCTGGCACCAGAGGCTTCACAAAAGGGGCATTGGTCATCACTGCGAAATGCACCCCTTGCAAGGCTTCTCTGAACAGGGAAACAGAAAAACCGGACTCTGAAAGGTCTTTGAGGTCCGTGAAAATCTGCCTTCTGCCTGTCGGATCGTTCAGGACCACTGCCTGAGGGGTTTCGGTCAGCACTTCGGACAGGTGTTTCACAGAAAGACCAGACTGCTGGACCTGACTTCTCACCAGTTGCCCAAGCAGATCTGGTGCAGTCAAAGCCGCAAAATGCACCTCGCTCCCGAGGGTTTTCAGGGCTCTGGCAACATTGAAGCCCACCCCTCCAACTCTGGTGTTGGTCTGGAACTTTAAATAATTGACGGGCTGATAGTCCAGAGGAAAACCCGAGATGGGAACGCTGGTTTCCACATTCACGTTTCCGCAGACCAGCAGTTTCATTTTGTGTGCCCCTCCAGAAAACGCCTCAGCCAGCCCGCAATGTCCGAAGGGTGGTCCAGCTTTTCATCAGAGACCTCTTCCAGATAAGACATGTGCCCGACCTGCACGGCATGCCCTGCCAGACGGAGCATTTCGATGTCGTTGTCGCTGTCTCCAAAAACCGTGGTGTCCTGCAAGTCCACCCCGAGGGTGCTCGCAATGTACTTGAGGGCCTCGGCTTTGTTGGCCTGTGTGGGGGTGATGGTCAGAAAATGCAGGTAAGGCACCTGCCCTCCTGTGAGGGTCAGGTGGGGCATCTCTGCAAGCAGGGTGGTTTTCAGCTCTGGAACGCTGGTGTGGTCCACATTGAGTTTCATCACCTGCTCGCCGTAGACCTCCTCGAAAGGTTTGACTGGCAGGTAACGGCTCCACCGTTTGCTGCGTTCTCCTTCAGGGGCACGGGTGAAAAAATGCGTGGTGGAAAAAGCATACAGCTCGGCTTCCGTGTGGGTGAACTTTGCGATCTTCTCCACATCTTCCCGAGAGATCAAGTGCTGGACATGGATTTCATCTTGAATCCGCACCTGCCCTCCATTGCTGGTGGCTCTGGCGTGGTGGGGGAGGCGGGCCAGAAAATCCGCAGGCAATTCCCAGCGTCCGGTGATCAGGGCAATCTTGATCCCAGCGTCATGGGCCTGCTGAACCAGAGGAAAAATCTCCTCTGGGACCGTCTGGGTGTGTTCGTCGTAAAGGGTGCCGTCAAAGTCAAAGGCCAGAAGGTGGGTGCTCACAGGGTTTTTATTTTAGACCTTGTTGGGGTTTGCAGAAAGCACAGAGGCCGAGGGCCAAGGGCCGAGGGCTAAAAATGCTTTTGCTAAAGCATTCAGGGCGCAGCACGCTGTCTTGTACAAAACAGGAGACCACATGCTGGTCTCCTTGTCCGCTGCGCCCCTGCACAATTTCCTTGACGATTTTTGCTGTGTGGCACATCATGCTCTCGGCTCTCGGCTCTCGGCTCTCGGCTCTCGGCTCTCGGCTCTCGGCTCTCGGCTCTCGGCTCTCGGCTCTCGGCTCTCGGCTCTCGGC
>NZ_KN050781.1:0-72976 GCF_000745915.1 Deinococcus misasensis DSM 22328 | reverse complement strand
CGGCTCTCGGCTCTCGGCTCTCGGCTCTCGGCTCTCGGCTCTCGGCTCTCGGCTCTCGGCTCTCGGCTCTCGGCTCTCGGCTCTCGGCTCTCGGCCAATCCCTCATTCTTTCCCGAAAAACACCAGCAGATCACCCAGTTGGCTGGACCAGTATTCCATGTCGTGTCCGCCTTTTTCCTCTGTGAACTCCACGTTGGCTCCGGCTTCGCGCAAGTCACGGACAAAGTGTTCGTTGACTTCTTTCAGGGGATCGGATTTGCCGACATCCAGACGAAACAACAAGGATTTCAGGTTGACCCGTTTGATCAGTTGGAAAGGATCGCGGTCTTTTTTGAGTTCAGGGGTGGCGTAAAGCCAGTCCCTCTGGTCGGTGTACAGGTCGTCTTTTCCATCCCAGAGGGCTGCGCTCTGGGCACCGATTTTGCTGAACAGTTCGGTGCGCGTGAGCCCGAGGTAGAGAGCTGCGTATCCACCCATCGAGGTGCCACCGATGTAGCGGTTGTCCCGATTGGTGAGGGTGGAGTATTTGTTGTCGATGTAGGGCACCAGTTCTTGTGCAAGGTAATCGGCGTACCTGCCTGAGGAAACCCCGGCGATGCCCTGTCTGCTGTTCACGGCAAAACTGTTGTCGTAGTCAGGAGACACCACAATCATGGGTCGGATTTTCTTCTGCTCGATGAGTTTGTCCAGCACCTCCTGTGTGTTCAGTTTCCCGAGCCAGAAGGTGGCATCTCCACCGTAAGGGTGAAGCAGGTACAGGGTGGGGTAGCGTTGTTTTTCGTCGTAGTCTGCGGGAAGGTACACCCGCACCGACATGCTTTTGTCGAGGGCCGGACTTTGCACGGAGAGGGTTTCCAGTTTGGAGGAGGCAGCCTGTGCCACCCCGAGCAGCATCAAACCAAGCATTTGAACAGTCAAAGTTCGCATCAGGACCTTCCTTCCAATTGACGCCCGAGCCACGCTGGAAGCCCGATCAGTGGGCAGGACACCTGTTCTTTGCAGATGTCTTTCAGGTAGGGGGCATCTCCAACTTGCACGGCATGTCCGGCGTGTTTCAGCATCTCCAGATCGTTGTCGCTGTCTCCGAAGGCTGTGACGTGCTCCAAGGATACATTCAACAGCCCTGCAATTTCCATGAGGGCATGCCCTTTGTGGGCCTGTGCTGCGGTCACGGTCAGGACATCAAGGTAAGGGGCAACCGCTCCTCCAGCGTTCAGGTGAGGCAAAACCTCTTTGATTCTGGCCTTCAGCAAAGGGGCTTCATGTCCTCTGAATTGGATTTGCAGGATGTCATGGTGGTGCATTTCAGCCAGAGGATGGATCAAGTCTTGCGCACGCCATGTGTCCCACTCTGGGGCCTCATGGTCAGATGCAAAGCACAAAGGCCGTTCTTTGAGGGCCGATCCCACCACCTGCATGCCTTCAGGGACCAGTTGCACAACAGCTTCAATTTCTGCCTGAGACAGGGGATGCTGGCGCACGGTGGTTTCTCCCAGCACAATCCGGTTGCCGTTTCCCAGAGCCCTTGCGTCGGGTTGAACCAGATCCAGCAAAGCTCTGGGCAAGGTGAACCGTCCGGTGAGCAGGGCTATTTTGTGCCCTCTGGCTTTCAGGGATTGCAGATGGGAGATGGTCTCTGGGCTGTGTTGATCGGTGGATTCATCAATCAATGTTCCATCCACATCAAAAGCAAACAGGTGCATGGTCTGTATTTTATGTTACGAACATAAGAGTTGTGTGATTTTGCACAGAAAAACAGGGCGAGGGGATCCTCACCCTGCTGTGTTTCCAGAGCCCTTACAGAAGTGTGGAAATGCGCTTCAGGGCTTCCTCAATGTTCTCCATGCTGGTGGCATAACTGATTCGAATGCGACCCGGAGCGCGGAAATCGGTGCCGGGAACCACAGCCACTCTGGCCTCGTCCAGAATGCGCCTTGCCGCTTCAATTTCATCGGTGTGGATGGGGGTGGTGTCCACCATCACGTAGAAAGCCCCATCTGGAGTGGGGGTCACCAGACCCATGTTGTTCAGGCCAGAGACAATGAAATCCCGACGCTCACGGAATTTCTCTCGGGCGTACTCGATGTACTGGTAACTGTCCCGGATGGCCTCCAG
The DNA here is from genome assembly GCF_000745915.1 of Deinococcus misasensis DSM 22328. Classification (NCBI taxonomy): domain Bacteria; kingdom Thermotogati; phylum Deinococcota; class Deinococci; order Deinococcales; family Deinococcaceae; genus Deinococcus; species Deinococcus misasensis. Next base: position 70,861 of record NZ_KN050781.1, on the reverse strand, counting down.
AGCCGCGTACTGGGCCACACTGTTGGCATTCGAGGTGCTCTGGCCCTGAATGGCGTTCATGGCTTTGATCAGGTGCAAAGGGCCTGCTGCGTACCCAATTCGCCACCCGGTCATGGCATAAGCTTTGGATGCCCCGTTGATGGTCAGCACATGGTCATTGCCGTACTGCGCAGCCGAAACGTGCTTCTGCCCATAAATGATGTGCTCGTACATCTCATCGGTGATGAGCAGCAGGTCTTTTTCAAGCGCGAGGTTCACTAGAGCCTTGATGGTCTCCTCGGGATAAACCACCCCTGTGGGATTGGAGGGACTGTTGATCATGATGGCCACGGTGCGATCCGTGACCGCAGCACGCACTTTTTCAGGGTCCAGCCTATAGCCCTCTTCTGCCAGAGTGTCCACGAAAACCGGGACCCCTCCAGCAAAAGTCACCATCTCGGGGTAGGAAACCCAGAAAGGGGCAGGGATGATCACCTCATCTCCGGGATCGATCAGGGCAATCAGGGCATTGAAAATCGCCTGCTTGCCCCCCGAGGTCACGGTCACCTGCTCTGGAGAGTAGGTCAGGCCATTTTCGCGCTGCAGTTTTTCGCTGATGGTTTCGCGCAATTCAAAAATCCCGTTGACCGGGGTGTACTTGGTTTTGCCTTCCTGAATGGCCCGGTAAGCCGCCTGCTTGACGTGCTCTGGGGTGTCGAAATCGGGTTCTCCGACGGACATGGAAATCACATCCACACCCTGCCGTTTCAGTTCGAGTGCACGGGAGGTCACCGCCACCGTGCTGGAGGGTTTTAAGGCTTGAATCTTCTGGGAAAGCTTGGCCTTGAACATGGTGTTCAGTTTACTTCTGGGGGGTGGAAGGGGGTTTGGGGGTTATAGACCTTTGAGTGAGGGGTACAAGCCGAGGGCAAAGAACAGCCAAGGCAGAAGGCAGATGTAGGGGCGAGGCGTGCCTCGCCCTGCTTGCATGAGCAATTGCATCTTAGGGCGAGGCACGCCTCGCCCCTACAAATCAATTTGACGATTTTTTCTGCGTACAGCACGATGCTCTCGGCTCTCAGCTCTCGGCTCTCAGCTCTCGGCTCTCGGGGAGGCACGCTGAGCCCTTCAGCCCTCTCCCACCCTGAGCGCCTGCTGCAACACACTCCCCGCTGCCCCAATCGCACTGGCATTGACCCGGTACCTGCATTTCACAATCACCGAATCTGAGTACAGGCCGGGATGGGTGCGGGTTTTCACCTCGTTCAGGGTGCTGTCCCAGAAATGCTCAGAGAGGTCCATCAGGGGTCCCCCGAGCACCACCCGGCTCGGGTTGAAGGTGGTCAGGAGGTTGCTGATCAGGATGCCCAGATACCTGGAAAAGCTGTGCAAGGCGGTCAGGGTTTCCGGGGTTTGTGCTTCCAGAGCCCTTGCAATTTCGGCAATGCTGCCCTGTCCATGCCCGAACAGGCTCTGGCTGAGGGCACGCACACTGATCAGGGTTTCAGCGCAGCCGACTTTGCCGCAGGTGCAGCGTTTGCCCTGATCGGGCTGCAAGGTGGTGTGTCCGATTTCTCCGGCGTATCCGCTGTGCCCTTGAAGGATGTCCCTTTTCAGAATGAACCCCGAGCCCAGACCTTCTCCAAGACTCAGGTAAATCAGGTCTTCCACATCGGTCAGGTTTCCGAACATGTATTCGCTCATGGCGGCGGTTTTGGCCTCGTTGTTGATGTGGAGGAGCAGGTCATGGCCAGCCTGTTTCAGGCTGGAGTCCAGAAAAGACAGCACTGGAACGCTGGACCAATCGAGGTTGGGTGCGTACAGCAAAACGCCAGTCTGAGGATCCACCGGACCGGGCAACCCAATCCCTGCGCCCACCACTTTGCGTTTCTGCTGCCCTGAAAACTCCAGAGCTTCCAGCAAGAGCCTCACCACCTGTGCCAGAACCCTCGCAGGTTCTCCGCCAGCATGGTTTTCCTGCATCTCTTGCAGGATTTCCCCTCTGGGATTGGTCACCACCAGATGGATTTGATGTGGCGTGAGTTCCACCCCGATCAAGGCCAACCCATCATGGTTGAAGTGGATGGGCAGGGAAGGACGGCCCACCCTGGACGCCTCCTGACTGCCCAGCAAAAGCCAGCCCTCATCCGAAAGCTCCTGAATCAGCTGGCTGACCGTGGGTTTGGCCAGATTCAGTTTCTTGGCGAGGTCTGCTCTGGACAGTCCGGGATGCTCCCGCACCGAGGCCAGCAAAGCCATCCGGTTGAGTTTTTTGAGAAGGGCCTGATCGCCTGCAATGGTGCCGGTGTGTTTCATGGAGGGTCCTGTGTCAGGGGGGATTTTAGCATTTTGCCGAGGGCCGAGAGCATAGGGCCGAGGGCAAAAGACAGCCGAGGGCCAAGGGCCGAGAGCCGAGGGCAAAAGTTGCGATAGCTAAAGCTTTCAGGGCTTCTACAGACATATCTCTTGACCATTTTTGCTGTGTAACACATGATGCTCTCGGCTGTCTTTTGCTCTCGGCTCTCGGCCACAGGGCGACGCACGCATAGCCCCTACTTCACAACCGCACATACCTCCCATACCCCTCCACATAAGCCTCTGGATTCTGGGGCAATGTGGTTTGAACGGCAGGTTCACGCTCTGGAAGGGCAAATCCGGCCACTTTGAACCCGAGCAGGGCAGCCCCGTAAGCGGCCCCTTGCACGTAGGCAGGTTTGAGGACCGGGATTTGCAGCACGTCGGCCAGAATTTGCACCCAGAGGTCGGACTTGGAGCCCCCTCCTGTGGCCAGCACCTGTTGCAAAGGAGTCAGGGGCTGAATGATTTCGAGGGCATCGCGCAACGAATATGCCACCCCTTCCAGCACCGAACGCACGATGTCCTGAGGTCCACTGGCCAGAGAAAGCCCCTGAAAAGAGGCCCGCAGGTTGGGATTCAGGTGGGGGGTGCGTTCTCCAGCAAGGTACGGTTTGAAGGTGACGCCGTTTGCGCCCGGAGCGCTCTGGGCCGCCATTTCAGTCAGCTGGGTGAAGCTGTGGCTGGGAAAGAAGGTGTCTTTCAGCCACTGCAAACTGCTGGCTGCACTTAAGGTCACCCCGAGCAGGTGGTAGGCTCCGTCGGCGTGACAGAACAGGTGCACCCGGCCTTGTGGGTCAGGGTTTGCGCTGGTCAGGGGTGCAAAAATCACCCCAGAGGTGCCCAGAGAGAGGGTCCCGGTGTGCAGGTCGTCTTGGCTGATCCTGAGTCCTGTTGCTGCGGCTGCGTTGTCTCCGGCTCCGGCCACCACGGGAATTCCGACAGGCAATCCCGTTTGCTGGGCGACCTCTGCAGAAAGCCTGCCCACCTGTTCATCGGAGGGGATGACCTCGGGGTAGTATTCCACCGGAATGTCCAGAGCCCCCAGAATTTCACGGTCCCACTGTTTGCTTTCCAGATGAAAGCAGTTGGTTCCAGAGGCGTCACTGGGTTCAGCACGCATGGTGCCGGTCAGTTTGAAAGCAATGTAGTCTTTGGGCAGCAGGATGTGGCGCACTTTGGCGTAATGCTCGGGTTCCTGATCGCGCAGCCAGATCACTTTGGGCAACTGAAAACCAGTGATCGCCGGGTTTCCGGTTCTGGCAATGAAGGTGTCTTTACCGATGATCTGGTTCAGTTTCTCGACGGCGTCTCCAGTGCGCTGGTCGTTCCAGAGAAGGGCGTTGCGAATCACCTCCCCTCTGGCGTCCAGAGCCACCATCCCGTGCATCTGTCCCGAAAGCCCGAGGGCCAGAATTTCGGTGCCCTCTGGCAGCATTCCGGCCACTTCTTTGAGGGCTTGCAGTGAAGAATCCCACCACTCCAGCGGACTCTGTTCGGTCCAGCCGGGTCTGGGGGTGTAGAGGGGGTGGGTTTTGATGCTTTCAGCAAGGATTTTTCCGGTGCTGTCGACGGCCAGCACCCGTGCTCCTGATGTTCCAAGATCCAGTCCCAGGGTGACCTGAGTCATAGGTTGACCTCCAGAAAAAAGGACCAGGCAGGGAGAGAGTGCGACCTGGTCCGGAAGAATTTCGATGTTGAAGAGGGCTTTGTCAGAACTTGAGCCGAGGGGACAGTCCTGAGCAAAGCGAAGGGCAGGGGGTTACTTGCCCCTCACCCCGAGCAGCACTTCAGCGGTCAACTGGTCGATTTTTTCCAGTCCACGGCCTTTGCTGCGGATGCCGTCCAGATCGAAGCTGGTGTCTTTCAGTTGCTGGGCGTTTTCAGGGCTGAATTTCTGGGTCAGGCCACTCAGGGTTTCGTCTCTGACGTAGTATTCGGCCAGAGCAGCTTGAATTTCGGGATCTGCGTTGTACTGTGCGACTTTTTCTTTGAGGATCAGGTAGGTGCGCATGCAGCCCTTGGCAAACTCCCAGACGCCGTCGTAATCTTCGGTGCGCAGGGCGTGGGCATCGAAGTGGCGGGGTCCCTGATAGCCGGAGTCTTCCAGCAGTTTGACGGTGTAGAAGGCGCTCTTGTAGTTCTCGCTGCCAAAACGCAAATCCTGATCGAAACGGCCCATTTTCTGGTCGTTGAGGTCCACGTGGAACAGTTTGCCAGCGTCAATGGCCTGTGCCAGAGCGTGTGGGAAGCTCAGGCCAGCCATGGTGTCGTGGGCAAACTCGGGGTTCACACCCACCATTTCGGGATGGTCAAGGGTGGCAATGAAGCCCAGTGCTGCACCGACGGTGGGCAGGAAGATGTCCCCTCTGGGTTCGTTGGGTTTGGGTTCCAGAGCGAACTTGTAGCCGTAGCCCTGTGCGGTGTTGTATTCGCAGAGGAAGTTGAGGGCTTCGCGGTACCAGGAAATGGCGTCGAGGGTGCGGTTTCCGGCGTCCACTTCTGCACCTTCGCGGCCACCCCAGAACACGTAGGTTTTGGCACCAAATTCGGCCCCGAGGTCCATGGCTTGCATGGTTTTCTGGATGGCGTAGGCTCGCACTCGGGCGTCTGCACTGGTGAAGGCACCATCACGGAAAACGGGGTCGCCGAACAGGTTGGTGGTGGCCATGGGAACCACCATTCCAGTGGCGTCCAGAGCGGCCTGGAAATCTTTTTTGATTTGTTTGGCCTGCTCGGGGGTGGCGTCTGCGGGGATGAGGTCGTTGTCGTGGAAGTTGACCCCCCATGCGCCCAGAGCAGCAAGCTTTTCCACAATGTGTGGGGCGGAGATGGGTTCACGAACAGCGCTTCCGAAAGGGTCGCGGCCAACGTTGCCAACGGTCCACAGGCCGAAAGTGAATTTGTGTTCTTTGCTGGGCTGGTACAGGGTCATGGGCACTCCTTTGAGGGGTCTGGGGTATTTAGTTAGAAAGACTAACTAAAGTGTAGGGGTGATTTGGGTGGATGTCAACTCTGGTCCGGGTGCAAGGTTTCGGGAGTACTGATTTGCTTCATGAAAGTGGCATGAAATGGGCTGAGGTGCCCCTCCGAGGGCTTGACAGGGATAGTTAGTTTGAGTAACTTAATACCGATCCATCAACCTCTCTGCGTCATCACTGGACTGAAGCCCGCCTCCAGAGTTCTCAAGACTCTGGAGGTCGAATTTCCTTTTGATTGTTTCTTTTTTTGCCACCATGCAAATGGTGGATCAAGTCATGGTTTTTTGTGCCGATCTTTGAAAAAACTTGCAAAAAATCCACATTAAGCCCCAAATACCTTTTGAAAATCAAAGCAGAAATGCCAAATCCTGTTTGTTGGAAAGATAACTCGAGTGATTTGTGTTTTCAAGAATTTTCATGAATCGAAACGATTGACAAAAAGACAAAACTGCCCGTAGACTCCAATCGAAGTTCAAAATCAAACGTTGGACCAGAGTCATGCTCTGGAGGGGAGTCTTTTATGAAAAAGATCTGGTTGATGTCATGTGTGATGGGCATGTCTGCATTTTCCTCACTTGCTCTGGCCGAAGGTGTGGTGGTGGGGGTCAGTTGGTCCAACTTTCAGGAAGAACGCTGGAAAACCGACGAGGCCGCCATCAAAGCCGAACTCGCCAAAACCGGAGCGAAATACATCAGCGCTGATGCCCAGAGCAGCAACGAAAAGCAGGTCAGTGACATCGAAGGCCTGATCACCAAAGGGGCCAACGTGCTGATCGTGCTGGCACAGGACAACGTGGCCATTTTGCCCGCCATCCAGAAAGCCAAAGCCGAAGGCATCCCCGTCATTGCCTATGACCGACTGATTGAAGATCCCGCTGCGTTCTACATTTCCTTCGACAACAAAGAAGTGGGCAAACTGCAAGCCCAGATGGTTCTCAAAGCCAAACCCAAAGGCAACTACGTGTTCATCAAGGGAAGCCCCACCGATCCCAACGCCGACATCCTGTTCCAGGGCCAGATGGAAGTGCTGAAAAAAGCCATGGACTCTGGGGCCATCAAAAAAGTCGGTGAGCAGTACACCGAAGGCTGGAAACCCGAGGTCGCCCAGCGCAACATGGAGCAGATCCTGACCGCGCAGGGCAACAAAGTGGATGCTGTGGTGGCTTCCAACGACGGCACTGCAGGCGGAGCCATCGCTGCCCTGAGTGGCGTGGGTCTGGCAGGCAAAGTGCCGGTTTCTGGTCAGGACGCCGACAAAGCCGCCCTGAACCGCATCGCCAGAGGACTGCAAACCGGAACGGTCTGGAAAGATGCCCGCACTCTGGGTCAGAAAGCCGCTGAAATCGCTGTGCAGCTTGCCAGTGGAACCGCCGTCAACAAAGTGAAGGGTGCCAAAACCTTCAATGGGGGTCCCAAGAAAGTTGCTGTCAGCAGCATCCTCCTCAAACCCGTGGTGATCACCAAAACCAACTTGAACGTGATCATCGACGCAAAATGGGCCACCAAAGCCGAAGTGTGCGCAGGGGTGACCGGGAAGAACATTCCAGCAGCCTGCAAATGAGCTGAATTTGCCGAGAGCACAGGGCCGAGGGCTGAGAGCAGTGCTTTCCGCCCCGGCCTTCAGAAGTGAGAAACACAGCCAGAGCCGAAGGCTGTTGCGTCAGCGATACTCTCGGCTCTGGGCCCTCAGCCCTCGGCTTTTTAAGGAAAACATGCAAAAACGTCTTGAAAAACAAGCATCCCGGCCCCTGATGGCCAGCCTGCAACTGGATGGTCGCCTGATGTTCATGGTGGGGGCCATTCTGGTGATCTGGGTGGCTTTTCACCTGCTGACCGACCAGACCTTCATCACGGCACGGAACCTCTGGAACCTTGCCGTGCAAACCAGTGTGGTGGGGGTGATGGTGGGTGGCATGGTGCTGATCATCGTGACCCGCAACATCGACCTCTCGATTGGCAGCATGCTGGGCTTTGCAGGCATGGTGATGGCCGTGACCAACACCCACCTGCCGTTCCCGGACCCATGGAATGCCATCGTGACCCTGCTTCTGGGCTTGCTCCTGGGCGTGGTCCTTGGAGGGGTTCAGGGTTATTTTGTGGCCTATCTGGGGGTCCCGAGTTTCATCATCACCCTTGGAGGCTTGCTCATTTACCGCTCTGGAGCATGGATTCTGACCGAAGGGCAGACCATCGCCCCCCTCTCTGAGCATTTTCAGGTGCTGGGAGGCGGTCTGAACGGCTCGATTGGTGGAGGTTGGACGTGGGCTCTGGGCCTGAGTGCCATGCTGGCTGTGCTGGCCGGAGATGTGTGGGGATACCGCAAACGCCAGTCCAGAGGCCTCACCATCCGTCCGGTGTGGGCGCAGGCTCTGGTGACCGTGTTCAGTTTGCTTTTGATTCTGGGCTTCACGCTGGTGATGAACGGGTACAGCTATCCGCAAACCAGCATTCCCAGAGGGATGCCCGTTCCGGTGCTGATCATGCTGCTGGTGGTCGGCCTGTTGACCTGGACGGTGCGCAATACCCGGTTTGGCCGTTATGTGTTTGCTTTTGGGGGCAACCCCGAAGCTGCAAGGCTGGCGGGCATCAACACCCGTCTGTTGACCGTGCAGATTTTCGCCCTGATGGGTGCCCTGTCCGGTCTGGCCGGAGCCATCCAGACGGCACGCCTCAATGCCGGGACCAATTCCACTGGAACGCTCGCAGAACTCAGCGTGATTGCTGCTGCGGTGATTGGCGGAACCTCTCTGGCAGGTGGGGTGGGCACCATCACCGGAGCGATGCTGGGAGCACTGCTGATGTCCAGTCTGGCCAACGGCATGGGCCTGATGGACCTGCAAACCGCATGGCAGAACGTCGTGCAAGGTGGAGTTCTGATTCTGGCCGTGTGGCTTGACGTGCTCTACAACAAAAACCGTCCGGGGTGACCATGCAAAAACTTGTGGAAATGCACAACATCAGCAAACGATTTGGAGGGGTGCAGTCTCTGGACGATGTCTCCGTGGACCTGTCGCCCGGTGAAGTGGTGGGTTTGCTGGGTCACAACGGAGCAGGCAAAAGCACACTGATCAAAATTCTCTCCGGTGCTTACAGCGCCGACTCGGGCCGGATTCTGGTGAATGGGCAGGAGGTCCACATCAAGAGCCCCAGAGATGCCCAGAACTGCGGCATCGAAACCATCTACCAGAACCTCGCTCTGGCCGACAATCTGGATGTGGCCGCCAACATCTTTCTGGGCCGTGAACTGCGCAAAGGCCTGATGCTGGACGAAGACCACATGGAATACGAAGCAAGGCAGGTTTTAAGTCGCCTGAAAGTTCAACTTCCCACCCTGAAAAAGCCGGTTCTGACCTTCTCAGGGGGCCAGAGGCAGGCCATTGCGATTGCGCGGGCCATTTACTTCAAGGCCAGAGTCCTGATCATGGACGAACCCACCGCTGCCCTCGGGCCGCAGGAAACCCGTCAGGTGGCCGAACTGATCCGTGCCCTCAAAGACGAAGGGGTGGGCATTTTCCTGATTTCCCACGACATGCACGATGTTTTCGCCCTGACCGACCGGGTCAGTGTGATGAAAAACGGACGCGTGGTGGACACCGTGCGCACGGCAGATGTGACGCAGGATGAGGTGCTGGCGATGATCATCTCGGGGACGAAGCCGGTGGGGAGGGCCTGAAAAGGCCGAGGGCAAAAAAGCTTTTGCTTGAGCATTCAGGGCGAGGCATGCCTCGCCCCTACAGATCCCCTTGACGATTTCCTGAACGAACAGCACGATGCTCTCGGCTCTCGGCTCTCGGCTCTCGGCTCTCGGCTCTCGGCAATGGGCACGCCAAGCCCTCAACCAACATCCCTTTTACATCCATCCTTCTCATTCCCTAAAATGAACCCATGATTGAACAATTCAAAAACCTGCTGCAAGACCTCTGGCAGATCCTCTTGCAAAATGCCTTTCAGGGGTTTGTGGTGCTGCTCGGGGTGGCGGTGGTGCTGGGGTTCATGGCCTGGCTGCTGACCAGAGTGGACCGGGACGCCCTGAGCAAAATTGCAGTCCAATTCAACCGTATTCTGGGGCCTGTGAGCCTGACTTTGCTGCTCGGGGTGGTGCTCTGGGTGTCATGGGTGGGCCTGTCTGTGGTGCGCAACGACCTGAATGTGCGACTGCTCCAGCGGGAGAGTGCCACCTTCTCCAGCACCGAAATTCCCGCCGGAGGGGACACCACCCAGTACAGCCCGTATGCCAGTTATTTGCAAGAAAGAACCTACACCCGCAATCTGGTTTTGCCCTCGGACCTGCTGGACCGCATCGGGGTGGAAGGGGCCGAAATCCTCACCCCTTACCTGCCCGACCCGAGCACCGAAAACATCACCCGCCTGCAGGACCAGTTCCGGCGCAGTGGCAAGCAACTGGTGCTCACCCGTGAAGCCACCCAGCTCACCGAAGAACCGATTGCGCTGGAAGGCACCGACATCAAGGTGGATCTGGGCTTCGTCCAGAGCACCGACAGCAAACGCTCTTACTACAACGCGGCTTTCGATGGAACGTATGTGTTTGTGAACCCGTTGCAGCAGGCTGCCACAGCCCGGTTCAATTTTCCTTTGCCTTATGGCTCTGGGACCCTCAAAGATTTCCAGATGACCGTCAATGGGCAGCGCTTTGAGCTGGCCAACCTCAATCAGGGGTACCTCTGGGAAGGGGAGATTGCTCCTGCCCAGAAAGTCACGGTGCGCGTGCAGTACAAGAATCAGGGGTCCAGAACCTGGCGTTACGAACTCAGCAACAAACGTGAACCCATCAAGGCTTTCAAGTTGCAGCTCACTTCTGGTCAGAATGCCAAATTCCAGACTGGCAGCCTGTACCCCACTTCCCAGAGTGGCAACCGCTACAACTGGGATTTGAAGAACATCATCACTGCCCAGAGCATTGTGCTGTCTTTCTCTGGTGTGGCAGTGCGTGAAACCCTCCTGAAAGTCTTTGGTTTTGTTCCCCTCAGCCTGCTCATGCTGGCCTTGTGGGTCACGGTGTTCAGCCTGCTTCACCACAGAAAGGTGCCGCTTCTGGAACTGGTTTTTGCTGTGGTGGGTCTGACGCTGGCTGCCGTGTTTGGCACGTATCTGGTGACTTACCTTGCAGCCCCTCTGGCCGTTCTGGTGGCCTGCCTGCTGGGAGCGGTGGTGGCTGTGCGCGCACTGGGGAACCTGTATCTGGTGCCTGCATTGGTCAGCAGTTTCACGCCAGCAGTGTTCCTCTGGACGGGCAATGCAGGTCTGGTCCTGAGTTTGCTTGGGATGGTGGTTCTGCTCAGCCTGATTCCGATGCGCAAGACAACCTGATCATCCTTTGTCAAAGTCCTTGAAGCACGAGGACCAGAGTGGTCAGGGTCAAGAGCAACACCGGCAGGGTCAGCAAAATGCCCATTTTGAAGTAATACCCCCAGGTCACCTGAATGCCTTTCAGGGCCAGCACATGCATCCAGAGCAGTGTGGCAAGGCTGCCAATGGGTGTGATTTTGGGGCCCAGATCACTCCCCACGATGTTGGCGTAGACCATGCCCTGCTTCACCGTTTCAGAGACCTGTGCTCCATCGATGGACAGGGCACCGATCAGAACGGTGGGTAGGTTGTTCATCAGGCTGGACAGCAGGGCCATCAGAAAACCTGCGCCCAGTGTGCCTGTCCAGAGGTTGCCTCCCATCTGTTCCAGCAGGGTGCTGAGCTCTGCCGTGAGCCCCTGATTTTTCAGGCCATACACCACCAGATACATCCCGAGGCTGAACACCACGATGTGCCATGGCGCATTCCTGAGGATTTTGCGGGTGCTCATGTGGCCAGATTGTCCGCCCACCACCCACAGCCAGATTGCCCCTGCAATGGTGATGAAACTGACTGGAATGTGGAACCGTTCAGCGGTGAAGTAGCCCACCAGCAGGACCAGCAGGACCGCCCAGCCAGAGAGAAAAACCCCTCTGCTGCGGATGGCGGTGTGGGGCTCGGACAAAGCAGCCATGTCATACCTTGCAGGGATGCTCTTGTGGTAAATCCAGTACAGCAAACCCAGACTGCCCAGCAGAGCAGCAAAATTGACAGGCACCATCACTCTGGCGTATTCCCCAAATCCAATCCCGAAGTAATCGGCGGTGATGATGTTGGTCAGGTTGGAGATGATCAGGGGCAAACTGGTGGCATCGGCAATGAAGCCCACAGCCATCACAAAAGCCAGAGCCACTTTGCCACGGAATCCCAGTGCAAACAGGATTTCCAGCATGATCGGGGTCAGGATCAGGGCGGCACCGTCATTGGCGAAGACACAGGTCACCAGTGCCCCGAGCACCACCATCAACACAAAGAGCCGTTTTCCGCTGCCCTGTCCCCACCTGCTGACGTGCAGGGCGGCCCATTTGAAAAATCCCGCTTCGTCCAGCAGCAAACTGATCACGATCAGGGCAATGAAAGTCAGGGTGGCGTTCCAGATCAGGCCCCACACGGTTTGCACATCCTGCAAACTCACCAGACCCAGCAACAATGCCAGAACAGCACCCAGAGAGGCACTCCAGCCAATGGACAGTTTGAAAGGCTGGACAATCACCAGAGCAAGGGTCAACACAAAGAGGATCAGGGCAGTCAGCACGACAAACAGCTTAGTGCAGAAACGTGTTTATGCTGATGTGTGATTCGGACAATGGGTTTAACCTGAGGTATGTTGTACCGCGTTCAAAAGGTCGATTACATTCCGCCATACAGTCTCAGGTTGCATTACACCGATGGTGTGCAGCTCAGGGTCAACCTGATGTCCTGGCTGAGAGAAGGTCTGGTTTTTGCGCCGTTAAGAAACCCCGAGCGCTTTCAGAATTACCATCTGGAACGCTCGGGTCAAGTTTTGAGCTGGGGAGAGGATCTGGAGGTCGATGTGGACACCTTCAGGTGTGACGATTGAGGTGGTTTTTCAGGGCACCAGTCGGTTGATGCTGAGGGTGCCCAGCAACAACCGGCCGCTGCTGTCCCGGGCGGGACCCGCCATGAAAAGGGGCATGGGCAAAACGCTCTGGCTGTCCCGGAGGCTCAGGTAGAGCTTGTATTTTCCAGAGGGCAAATTGCTGGGAACGGCAAGGGTTTGCAATACGTCTTTGCTGCTGGCTGGATTCCAGCGGGTGAGGTCCAGCAGGGCTCTGGGTGAGGCCACCGTGTTGTTGGAGGCATTCACCAGACTGTAATTCGCGTTCCACACTTCATAGGCTGGTGCGTTGCCCAGATTTTGCATGGACAGGGTGAGGGCCAACTGGTCGATGCAGTTGCTGGTCATGGTGGTTTTCAGCAGTTTCGGCCACAGGCCTGCGGTTTTGTGGATGCCGTTCACCTGTCCCTGTTCGGTGGCGGTCAGGTTGCTCCAGCTCAGGGTGGTGTTGCCGTTGCTGACGGTGGTGATGTGATAGGCATTCACATCGCTCTGGGCACGGGTGAAGAAGTTGGGGCGGTCTCGACCTGCCTGTGTGGTGACCTGTGCAAATTCGGCAATGACAGGGGCGGTCAGGTAACGGGTTTTGAGCACATTCTCAATGAAAGCAGCATCGTAATTGGCCTGCAGTCCTCCTGTGAACCAGTCCCATCCCAGAGAGTCCCTGCGCCAGCCGATTTTTTCGGATTTGGCAAGGGCATAAGGCAGGGCCTGGTGTCCGTCGCTCATCATGACCAGAGGGAAACCCAGATCCATCAGGTTGTCGGTGACGATGTCCACAAGTTTCTGCTGGGTTCGGGGGTGGCTTCAGGCAGGATGGCCGGGGTTCCGGTCCACAGGTGCCATTCTCCCCAGAAGCCATACGTGCCAATGTCCACAAAGGCGATGTCCCGGGCAAGGTTGTTCTGGATCAGGTGGTTTCTGAGTTGCTGGTAAAAATCATTGTAAAAAGCCAGAAAAGTGGGGTCGTTCCAGTTGGGCACCACCACATCCACCTGAGGGGTTCCAGTGGCAGGGTAAGTGACCCGGGTGCTGTAAGGTTCCACGTGGGTGGGCAGATAAGAACGGTTTGCAGGATCGGGTTCCAGAGCAGAACCCATGGGCTGGATCCTGAAGCCCAGTTTTTGCCCCCGGTTGCGGGCCCAGCCCATCACGGTGTTCAGCCAAGAGAAATCGTACTGGCCGGTGCTGGCATTGTAAAAACTGTCCCAGGAGTAACGGCGGTAATCCACTCTGGCAGCATGAAAAGTTCTTCCTGCAGGGGTCAGGGGATCAAATTCTGTGCCAAACATTCGTACAGGCCGGTGGTGAGGTTGGCGTCATTGGTGAAAGCGGTTTTGTAGGATGCAGGGGTGTAAGAGAAAGCATAAGTGCAGGCCAGAGGTGCAACCGGGCTTTCCTGTGTTGAAGAGGGCCGGGGAGAGGTGGAGCATGCGCCCAGCACCAGACCAAGGGAGGTCAGCAGCACAGCAGAAACAGGTTTCATGGTGCTTTCCATTGTAGCAAAAATGTAACCCCTGTCACAAAACTGTCAAGGGCAAGTCTCACCCAACCGGGGACAAGAACCTTTACATTTGAAATGTCATGCGCTCCCGAGTTGTTGCTGCCCTTCTGCTGTTGTCCTTCGGTTCTGCTTTTGCCCGTCCTGTTTATGTTGCTGGACAGAACACCCGCATGGAAACCCGCATTGTGCAGGGTCAAGAAGTGCTCCCTCTGGAAGGCATGGTGCTGCTGGGGGTTCAGGTGTTTCAGGATGCCCAGAGCATCGAATTTTCTTTTCAGGGCAGCAGGCAGGTGTTCAGGCCGGGCTCTGGCTGGGAGAGCGCATCCCTGCCCAGCCTGATTTTTCAGGAAGGGCGCTGGCTGGTTCCCGTGTCCTTGCTGGAGGCTCTGGGGTTTAAGCCCATCAACAACCTTCCCGAGTTGATCGACTATGCTGCCTTGCCGGGCCCTCCTGCGGTACCCACTGAAAATGTTCAGGTTCCTGAAGTGCCTGTGGCGGTACAAACCGTATTTCAAGGCATTCGGCACAGCGTACAAATCGAGGAGTACACCGAACGGACCCGCATTGTGCTGGACCTTTCGGCCCCTGGTCAATTTGAAGTCAAGGACAACAAAATCACTTTGCTGGATGTGAAAGGCACAGCCACGGCATTGCCCCTCTCGGGTTCCAAGGGCATTCGGGGCATTCGGGTGGAACCGGGTGCTCAGGGCATGCAGGCCAGCCTGACCCTCAACAAAGGGGCAGAATTCAAAGTTTTCCCTTTGCAGAATCCACCCAGAGTGGTGATTGATGTGTTTCAATTTGTGCGTCCACAACTGCCTCCTTTTCCCAACCTTGCCACTTTGCCTGCCGGAGTGAAATACCAGAAACTCGGGGATCTGGAACTGCTGGTGTTCAACAAAACCCTGTTTCAGCCCAAACTCACCTCGGGTTTCTTGCAAGGCGTAGAGACTTTTGTGAAACAAGGGCAGGCCGTCGCTGGCATCAATGGTGGATACTTCGACATGCGCACAGGTTTCCCTGTGGACATGGTGGTGCGGGATGGCCGTCTGCTGTTTGGTGGTCTGGAAAAACGTTCAGCGGTGGGTTTCACCACCACAGGTGACCTCATGTGGGGGGTGCCCAGAGCCCGTTACACCCTCTCCACCCCTCTGGGTCAGGGCCGGGTCAATGCAGTGCGTTCTTCTCCCAGAGAAGGCTGGCTGACCCTGTTTGTCGGAGACAACAAAACCCTCGTGGGTGGCAAAGGTTTTGTGACCCTGACCGTGCAAGATGGGGTGGCCACCCGGGTGTCTCTGGAACGCTTCAAACCCGCTGAAGGTGAAATGACCATCACCTTCCAGCCCGAGAAATTCCCTTTCCTGCCCACCACTCTGGGGGCTCAGGTGGCGGTGGGGGTGGCATGGGCAGATGACACATGGCAAAGCGCCAGAGATGTGCTGGCCGCAGGTCCCATGCTGGTCAGGGACAGCCAGTATGCCGTCAATCCTGTGCAGGAGGCTTTTGACACTTCGGCCAGCATCTGGCGTCCGACCAGGCAGGTGGCTTTCGGCACCACACAGGACGGCGATTACGTGTTTGCCTACCTGAAGTGGGGCAACCCTGAGGATTTCGCCAGAGCCCTGATCAAAGCGGGTTTGCAGCATGCCCTCAGGCTGGACAGCGGAACCAGTGCCACGGTTTTTGTCTCTGGTGGCTTCTTGAACCGCACATGGGCCAGACCTGTGCCAAACGCCATTTTGATGGTGCCCAAGACCAGCACCACCGCCCGGTCGAAATGATTTTTGACTGGCATTCCGCAGGGTTTCAGCATCGGTCAAAAAGCATAGCCCCATCTGTGGGCTTTCCCTGCCTTCGGGTAGAATGGACACCATGCGTTCACTGGTGCTGATCGGACACGGCTCACATCTCAATCCTGATTCCGCCCAGGCGGTCTATCACTATGCAGAATTGATCCGTCAGGCAGGCGTTTTCAGCGAGGTCATCGAAGGGTACTGGAAAGAAGAACCCTCCCTCAGGCAGGTCCTGCGCACCACCCGTTACTCCGATGTCACCGTGATCCCCATGTTCATCAGCGAGGGGTACTTCACAGAAACGGTGATCCCCAGAGAACTGAACCTCGGGCACTCTGGCCCTGTGCCTGTGCAGGGCATCACCCGCCAACTCGGGGGGAAAACAGTGCGTTACACCCTGCCTTATGGGGTGCACCCCCGCATGACCGATGTGATTCTGGCCCGTGCCCATGAGGCTTTCCCAGAGTTCAACCCAGAGGACACTGGCCTTTTGATCATTGGGCATGGCACCACCCGCAACCAGAACAGCAACCGGGTGATTTACCAGAACCGGGACCGCATCCGTGAACGGGGCCTCTTCAAAGAAGTGCATGCCCTGTTTCTGGATGAAGACCCCAAAGTGGACACCTGGGAGACCCTCTTCACCACCCGAAATGTCATCATGGTGCCGTTTTTCACCGCCGAAGGCTGGCACACCCGCGAAACCATCCCCGAGGATCTCGGCCTGACAGGGCAAGTGACGGAGTTTGAAAACCACTCCGTGCATTATGGGCTGCCTGTGGGCACCCACCCCATGGTCACAGATGTGATTCTGGACATGGCCCGCGATGCATGGCACAACACCTCAGCCTCTGGGGAACCCAGCCCGGAGCAAGAAGCGGCATGGGACACCTTTCTGCATCTGGCCCGTCAGGGCATGCGTCTGGGAGAGGTCTTGATCCGCCATGATGTGGGCCTGTTCACCCTCCAGCACATGCTCGATGAAGGCAAGGACCAGCTTCAGGTCTTTGTGGCTCCAGAGTCCATTCGGGATCTGGTCCGGATGTCGGATGCCGGAGAGTACCGCCCCGTGCATACCTTCCGCAACTTGCCCAGAGGGTGGAAAGGGGTGTTCAATGAAGCGGATTTCCGCCGGGCCATCTCTTATGTGTACCCCAGTGTGCTGGAAGACACCTACCTGTACCAGAAAGGTGCCCTGAGGGTGACCCCATGGATCAGCACAGCACGCAGGCAGACCGGTATTTATGCCAGAGTGCAGCAGGCCACCTTGAAAGATGTGGATGTGGTCAGCAAGAAGATCTGCGGATTTTGCCTCAAGAGCAGGCTCTGGTATGGCGAGCAGCTTTACCAGACTTTTCTCGATGGTGTGCCAGGCAACATTCCCTGTGTGGAAGCCTGCACCTATGTGATTTCGGAAGTTCGGGAGCATGTGGCCCAGAAAGCCAGCAAAACCTCCCCCTCTGGTGCTGTTTAGATGCGTGTGGGTAGGGTAAGGTAAAAGTCTGAATTTTGGTCCATCCCCTGAAAAAGCGTTCAGCGATCAGTCATCAGCGTTCAGGAAAAAGCCCACCCAGAGGATGTTGCTGTAGGGAGCAACAATCCAAAGTCCCAGTCCTCTCAGGCTGATCAAGCTCAAGGGATATCACAAAGAATTTCCTTCTGACTGCTGATGGGTCTGTTTGTATTGTCTGAACAGCCACGTTTGCATTGACCCTGCGCCTGTGAGTTGATTCCCTTTGCGGTACCGTGCAGGGGTTTATGCTGTGGAGCATGTTTCATCCCATTGATTCCAACCATTTCCGGGCCAGTCTGGGCCGCTTCCCCAGTGGGGTCACTGTCGTGACTTGCAAACAAGAAGGTCAGGTTCACGGCATGACCGCCAGTGCCTTTGTCAGTGTCTCCATGGATCCTCCTCTGGTGCTGGTTTCGGTGGCCAAAAAAGCCCGCATGCACGACAAACTCCTGAATGCAGAAGAATTTGGCATCAGCATTCTGGCACAGGATCAGGCCCACTGGAGCAACCACTTCGCAGGCAAACTGCACACCCAGGAACCTGAGTTCACGGAACACGAGGGGGTTCCAGTTCTGGAAGGTGCTCTGGTGAATCTGGTTCTGAAGACCCACCAGAGGGTGGAGGCAGGCGACCACACCCTGTTCATAGGGGAGATCACTTACGCGCGATACACAGAACAGGACGCTCTTTTGTACTTTCGTGGCAAGTATGGTCAATTTCAGCCTGAGTGAACGTGCTTTGCAACCCTTTCAATCTTGAACTCAGCCTACCCCGATGGGGTAGGCTGAAGTCTGGCTGAAGAGAGATATACTCTTGAGTAAGCATGTTTTAAGATTTGAAACAAGGAGTATCCACACCCTGCTGTTCTCTGGTGGGGCGGAGGTCTGGTGTAGTGATGTTCTTCCGCAAAAACGACGTGCATGTGCCCGACACCCCCGAAACACCTCCTCCAGTGCCCCCATCCATGCGAATGGCGCACTGGGTCTACACCTTGAGTGACAACTGGTTCATCCGGGAAGATGTCTGTTTGGATGACATCAATTTTGATTATGTCCTGCTCTCAAGGTATGGGGTTTATGCTGTGTACCTGCAGCCTTTTCAGGGGTATGTGGTGGCACAGAACATGCACTTGAAAATCAATGGAGAACTCCAGGACCACCTGATCCGCCTGATTCGTGGCCGGAACGCGATCCTTGAAAAAAGACTGAAGATCAAAGTGACCCCTGTGGCCATGTTTGACAACAGCGACATCCGGGGCTTTGATCTCGGAGGGGTCAAGGTGGCCAACCCAGAGTTGCTGGTCAATTATCTGGAAGCCTTGCAGGTGGCTTCGGTGTCGGTCCGACAATTTTCGGAAACCAATCGGATTTTGCGTGAGTTCTCCATGGTGACTGCACCCCGCTCTGGATGAAAGCATCCCCACTGCAGGATTCCCAGAATTTGAATCTCCATTTGGCTCTGTGTTCTGGCAGCAAACTCATGTTCTGGTCTGGATGTGCCCTGAAAACATTCGGGCAAATGCTGTGGTTTTGAACACCACATCAGAACACCAGAGCAAAGGTTTTGCTGATTGTTAGAAAGATTAGAGAGTGTTCTTGCCTGTTTGTTGCGCTTTGTCAGGGTTTTTTTACTGTGCAGACTTGACTGTAAAACAAATGTCAGGCAGTCTAGAATCAGCCCTCTGGGTGAAGTCTGCCTTGATGGGATCATCTCTGTTAAGAAAATGTAAAATGTGGTAAGCCGACAGGGTGCAGGACAAGACCCTGTCATGAATCAACTCCTGAGGTGTCAGTGATGGGTAAACATAAGCAACAAGGTGTAGCCGTTGTCACAGTTTTGTGGACAACCCTGATCATTGGAGGCCTTCTCGCAGTGGTGGGCATCAATGTGGTGCGGCAACTCAGTGCCAACAAGAACAACCAGGTGCGCAACGAAATGGTCTCGTTGGCAGACAGCATCTCTGAGCAGGCCAGAATGTCCCTTTACGATAACCTGAAAACCAGCAACAAAACCCCCATCACTTTCCTGAACGATCTGCGCAGCAAAGTCAATGCGGGCACTTATGATTCCACCCAGATTGCTCTGGGTGGTGGGATCAAAGGCGCCTGGACGGTCAAACGGGTGTCGGAACCCACAGCTGAATATGGTTGGGTGGACATCCATGCCACGGTCAAGCGAGGGAACGACAAGCAAACGGTGGTGCGCCGAATCTCTCTGGGACAGAGCAACGTCTTCAGATTGGCCATGCTCACCGAGACCGTCAACTGCATGTTCTGTCACTTCCAGGTCAACGGTGACGTGGGAACCTACCAGAAATTCAGACCCGGTTGGGGCAACGATGCTTCCGGTGGCGTGTCCGCCTCAGGAACTGGAAGTGGAGCCACCTCCAACATCAAGGGTTCGGTGTACAGCGCTGCTGCCACTCTGGCAGACAGCAGCAACTTGACCGGCAGCCCCAAAGACATCAACGGCACCAAAGTGTATGGCAATGTGGAGACCAATTACAAAGGGGACATGTTGCCCAAGGACAAAAACGGTGTTCCTGCATTCCCACCCATCAAACGCTCTGTTGCCATGGCCAACGCCACAGGATCCATCAAAACGACAGGCGATGGAACGGGCAGAATTCTTGCCTTGCCTTTTGGAACCAACTACACCAGTTTGAACAACAACAAGGTGTCTTCCATCGACAAAGTTTACAACGGCAATGTTGTGCTGGTGGGTACCCCCACCGACCCCATCGTGCTTGACCAGGACATTTACGTGACCGGAGATGTGATCATCAAAGGTGTGGTCAAAGGCAGAGGCGGAATTTATGCAGGTCGCAACCTGTACCTGGCAGGCAACCTGGTTGCCGCCAACCCTGCAGATCTGCCCAACAAAGGGGTGTGTGCTGGCATTTCGGACAAAACAGCTTGTGCGAAGAAAAACATTGCTGCAGGAAAAGATGAAGTCCGTGCTGCTGCACGTGGCAACATCATTGTGGGAGACTACACCCGTTTCAACGGCACCAACACCCGCACTCCCGATGACCGGCAGGCCCACGAATTCATGGAATCCCAGTTCAATTTTTCTGGCAAGAAATATTTCAGCAGAACCACCGGCGAAGAAGTGATGTGTGACAACACAGACAGCAACTGCAAAGACATCGAGGGCAATCCTGTTTCCAATGGTGACCGTTTCATTGAAACAGGGGCACGTCAAACCGACTTGCAAGACGGTTACTCCATGGCCATGCGTCCTGGAGTGGTGAATGGGGCAACGGCCAAATTCACCTCCTGGATGACCGACACCCAGTACGCCAATGAAATGCTGACCTATGAGAACGACACCAACCGTTCCTGGCGCACCGAGTTCAAAACCGGTACGGATAGCGCCACCACCGCTGCCCAGAAGGCTGAGCTGATTGCTGCAGGCGTTCCCAGCGCAACGGCAACCACCATCAGCAACTTGCTTGCCACCAAGAAAAATGGGAGCGGAAACGTGAGCAACGTGGATGGGGTGACAGGTTATTACGATGTCAGTGGTGGTACGGTGCGTTTCATGCGGGACACCACCCGGTCTTACAAAAAACAGGTCACCAAGGTGGATGCTTTCCTGTATGCCAACCAGCGCATTGGTGGGGTGATCCTCAACAAGCCAGCTGAAATCAATGGTGGAATGATTGCCCGTGAAATTGGGGTGCTGGCTGCCGGTTTGCAAAAAGAATGGTGGATGAACAATTCACGATACGACAGCTTGAAAAACCTCACCACATGCAGAAACATTGCTGCCAATTCTGAAGATTGTGCCATGACCCTGAATTACGACCACCGCTTGCAAGCTGGAGGATACGGCTTCAACATGGTGGGTGGACAGGTTGGACAGACCGCACAATGGCAACTGAGCGGCAACACTGCAGACGATGTGGCGGTGAATTGATGGTCAACAAAAGTGGTGATCAGATCAGCCGAATCATTGCTGTTTTGCTGGTTGTGATCGTCGTTGTGTTCGTGGTGGTGATGGTGCGTGAAGGACAGCGGTCAAGCCTTGTGCCTTCTGCATCAACACCGAAAGAACAATCCACCCCGGTGGCTCCCAGAAATGCTTCAGAGATGCTTCTGACGGTCCAGACTCCAGGGGTGGAAACCCCTGGAGTGAAAGAAAACAAGACCTACTATCTTCCTCAGGACGTCAACATGCAGGTGGTCAGTGACATGGTGGTGAACCCGGATGGAGGGGTGACCCTGACCCTGACCAATGGTCAAAAACTGGTGGTGTCTTCGACAGAAATGAACCAGATCGATCCGCAAATCAGGATGTACGCACAGTACACCCTGGAGAAGGGCACCCCTTGATGAGACAGCAGAGATCTGGATACACCCTGATTGAGATTCTGGTGCTGGTGGGGATCCTGACCATCCTCTTCTCTCTGGGTGTGGGCAGTTACCAGTCTTACCAGAAAGCAGTCCAGCTCAATGAGATGGTGGAGAAAACGGCTGGTTTGATTCGTGACACCCAGGAAGCGTCCATGACCAACAGCCAGAGTTATCTTGTGGATTATGTGCCGGCCTCCACCACCTTTGAAGTGCGAGACTCCAGCAGCACCTTGATCAGGACTTTGAAACTTCCTTATGGAGAAGCCAACAACTGGATCAATGACATTGTCTTTTTGAGCCGGGGATTGCCTCAACAGCAATACCAGTTCAACCTCAAAAACGGTGCTCGAACACGCACAGTGTATGTGTTGACCACAGGGAAGGTGATTGTTCGATGAAGCGAACACAGTCAAGCAAAGGTTTCACGCTGGTTGAAGTGCTGGTTTCATTGTTGATCCTGTCTGTGGTGGCCATTGGGTTCTTCTATGTGACCGGAGCCAATGCCAACCTCTTCAAAACCAGCGATGAGCGCAGCAAGATCACGGTTTATGCGCAGGACATTCTGGAAAGGGTCAAAATCAACTGGAGCGATGCCACCAAATTTGAGAACCGTGATGCCATCGCTGTTCCTGTACCTCCTGTGGCAGGTTACACCGTGGATCCCCTGAATGTGGAATTCTTGAAACCGGATGGAACTGTGGTGACCTCGGGCACCTATGTCACCAATCCCATCCTGTACAAAGTGACCCTGACCATCAAATACAAAAGTGCGGTTTATTACACCGTTTCCATCCGGATTGGGCATCCTGTTCCGCCCACCACCTGAGGAGCACACATGATTCGGAACATACGGCAAGGTTTTACCCTGATTGAAACCCTGATTGCGATGGTGATGCTGGGTGTTTTGTTGACGGTTGTGGTCCAACTGTTCACTTCGCAAAACCAGGTGAACAACAGCATCATGGGGTATTCGGATCTCACTGCAGATGTTCGCATGTCCACGGTGCGCATGAACGAGTTGCTTTCCCAGGCCACGTACATTTACCCGGCCGGACAAACCATTGATTTGCCCGCGTCTGTGCAAGTGACCACTGGCAAAACAGCAGTGGCTTTTTTGCTGGCATCCAACACGCCATATTGTCCTTCTCCACCTGCGCTCAGAAAACGCTACTGTGCCGTGTTGTACAACATTGAGGCCCGCAGTGGATACACCAGCATTCTGGGAACCAATGCCAAAGTCAGCCCTTATGTCTTGACCGAAAGGGTTTACACCAGCCTCGACTGGCCCCAGTCTGGAACAGGTCTGACCCCCTCCAAAAACTGGTCTGCACTGACCCTCATGAACAACACTGTGGGCCTGGTTGCAGATGCTGTAGACAATGCAGCAACCGATCTGGGAAGCACACCGGTGGTGGCCGCTCGCAAGAGCAATTACGACAGCAATCTGGCTGTTGGGGTGGCTTCAAACACTGCCAATGCTTTGATTCAGGCGGTCCGTGTCAAGTTGGTTCTGAAGCTTTTGCCAAACCGTATTGCCACCAGAGAGTTCAGTGTGCTTGCCCAGCCCATCCCCAGACAGGGCCCTCTGGACAACTGTCCTGTCCCCCCTGCCACCGCGCCCAACTGTCCCTGAAATGGGTTCAACTTCAAGTTTCTGGCCCGAGACCCCTCGGGCTTTTTTGTGGCCTGCTTCACCCTGTCCGGCCATCCGCAGCTTTTTTTCACAGTTCTGCTGTGGGCAAAGTGTTAGGGTAAGGCATGCTGCAACCTCACACGCTCGGGGAACTTCTGGAACTTCCGCAGTACGCTGGACGCAAGCCTTTTGACCACAAGACCGAAAGCATCAAAGATGAGGTTCGCAGGAACCTGATTGGGAAGCTGCGCAACCGGGAAAAGCTGTTTCCGGGCATTGAAGGTTTTGACGACTCGGTGATCCCGCAGGTGACGGGAGCCCTCCTCAGCAAGCAGAATTTCATCTTGCTGGGCCTTCGTGGACAGGCCAAAAGCCGCATCCTCAGGCAAATCACCACCTTGCTGGACGAGTACATCCCCATCATCGATGGCATCGACATGCCAGACGATCCCCTCAACCCCATTGGTGCAGAAGGCAAAGCTTTGCTGCAATCCCACGGTCTGGACCTGCCCATCCGCTGGTGGCACAGGGATGACCGTTATGTGGAAAAACTGGCCACCCCTGATGTGACCGTCGCCGACCTGATTGGCGATGTGGACCCCATCAAAGCCGCCCGACTGGGCACCTCTCTGGGAGATGTGCGCAGCATGCACTTTGGCCTGTTGCCCAGAGCCAACCGCGCCATCTTTGCCGTCAACGAACTGGCCGACCTGTCTCCCAAGGTGCAGGTGGCGCTTTTCAACATCCTGCAAGAAGGGGACGTGCAGATCAAAGGCTACCCGATCCGTTTGCTTCTGGATGTGATGCTGGTGTTCTCGGCCAACCCCGAGGATTACACTGCCCGTGGCAAGATCGTGACTCCTCTCAAAGACCGCATTGGTTCGGAAATCCGCACCCACTATCCGAAAACCGTTGAAGAAGGCATGACCATCACCCGCAACGAGTCTTACACCCCCTCTGGCGTGACCCTGCCCACCTTCATTCAGGAACTGATTGAAGAAATTGCCTTTCAAGCCCGTGAAGACAACCGCGTGGACAAGCTCTCCGGGGTGTCCCAGCGTTTGCCCATCAGCCTGACCGAACTGGTGGCTGCCAGCACCGAACGCCGTTCCTTGTTACACGGGGATGCCCCTGTGGCCCGGGTGACTGACGTGTATCAGGCCCTTCCTGCCATCACTGGCAAGCTGGAGCTGGAATACGAAGGTGAACTCAAAGGTGCGGACACTGTGGCCAAAGAGATCATCCGCAAAGCTGCAGGTCAGGTGTTTGCCCGCCGGGTGCGTGCCGACACCACCGATCTTGAACAGTGGTTTGAAAAAGGTGGCGTGTTCAAAGTCCCTCAGGCCGGAGATGAAGTGGGAGCCCTGCGCGGCATGAAAAACCTGCCCGGACTGCTGCCTCTGGCCGGACAACTCTCGGAAGGGGCCAACGATGCCCACCGCCTGAGTGCTGCCGAATTTGTCCTCGAAGGGCTTTACGGCCGCAAAAAACTGGCCCGAGCCGAAGAATCTTACACCGCACCAGAGCCTGAACAGCCCCGCTTTAAAGGTGGCGGTCGCTGGAACTGAATTGAATGTGTTTTGGGGAGGCCTCTGGCCTCCTTTTTTTGCCTCGTCAATTTGTTTAAAATCAAAAATACCATGTCAGATTCTGCTTTGAAGAGATTTCACGAGAGGCATCAGCAAGTGTTGCAAGACACCTCAAAAGCATTGCTGGACGCTGGAATTGCCCGAATTTATTTTGGCCTGAATTTCTACAACGATGAAGGCGATGCAGCCGATTACGCGGTCATAGAGTACACCGATGGTCGCACCGAAACCCTGTCCCACTGGCATCCTTTGCTGGACATGGATGTGTTTGTGGAAGTGCCTTACTGCAATGCTTACGTCTTTGATGCTCAGGATGCCTCGGTCAAAGAGGACCTTCAGGGGGGCCTGATTGATGTGGCAGAGGGAGACTCCCGTGCCTACCACACCCCAGAGCAGCGTGAGGAATGGGAACTCCTTGCAGAGGAAATGCCAGACGAAATCGACATCGAAGCCCAGATGTGGGAGTACAACATGAGGCTTCAATATGGCTTGGAGGCTCTGGCAGAACGGCTGACCTCCAGAGGGGTTGCACGGATGTATTTTGGTGTGGACGCCATCGATGGAACCTATCCCATGAGCGATTACGCAGTACTGCACCATAAGGATGGACGTATTGAAACGCTGGGTGCCCTGCCTGATTTTGTGGATGAAAGCGTGTTTTCGGACCTGCCTCAGTATGGTGCTTTTGTGTTTGATGCCCAGCAAAAGCAGGTTTCTGAAGACCTCGAAGGCAGCTTTGTGTTCAGTGATCAGGGATGGGCCAGAGCCTACCACACCCCCGAACGCAAAGCGCAGTTGGAGGCCTTGCTCGAAGAGGCGTAAAAGCACTTCAGGGATGCGCGGCAAATCCCACTCCCCCTACTGTTTGCAAATCCAAAACCACGTACCATCAAGACACACGGGGGACCCATGAAGCAAACGCGCTACAGCAAGTACGAATCCGAACTGGAATCTCTGGACTCCAGTGAGCTGATGCAGATGATTCAGGAAGCCCTGCTTGGAGCCGACATGAACGACCGGTTTGACCCGGATCCCAATGCCCGCCCGAGCATGGATGACCTCTTTGACGCCATTCTGGAAGCACTGGTCAACCGGGATCTGGTGCCCGAACAGATGCTCCGCGAAGCCCTGGAATCCGAAGACCTGCGCCAGAGCCGTCTGGGCCAAGAGGTCCAGCGCCTGATGAACCAGTTGGTGCAAGACGGATTCATCCGCAAGGAATTTGAAGACGGTCAGGGCGGAGGTGCCGGTGAAGGAGGAGAATCCCGCTTCGAACTCACCAACAAAGCCATTGATTTTCTGGGTTACAAAAGCCTGCGTGACCTGATGGGCGGCATGGGCCGTTCCAGCGCAGGCAGCCACGACACCCGCGACTATGCCTCTGGCGTTGAACAAACCGGCGAACTGAAAAGCTACGAATTTGGTGACACCCTCAACTTGGACACCACCGAAACCCTCAAAAATGTGGTTCACAAGGGCTTCTCTGAAATGCAGGAGAGCGATCTGGTGGTCCGCCAGTCCGAATATTTCTCCAGTGCAGCCACAGTGGTTTTGCTGGACTGTTCCCACAGCATGATCCTGTACGGAGAAGACCGCTTCACTCCCGCCAAGCAGGTGGCTCTGGCTCTGGCGCACCTGATTCGGACCCAGTACCCCGGAGATACGGTCAAGTTTGTGCTGTTCCACGACAGCGCTGAAGTGGTTTCGATTTCTCAATTGGCACAGGCCCAGATCGGTCCTTACCATACCAACACTGCTGAAGGTTTGAAGGTGGCCCAGCAACTCCTCAAACGTGAAAACAAGGACATGAAGCAGATCGTGATGATCACGGACGGCAAACCCAGTGCCCTGACCCTGCCCGATGGTCGCATTTACAAAAATGCTTATGGTCTGGACCCTTACGTGCTCGGGACCACCCTGCGCGAAGTGGCCAATTGCCGCAGACAGGGCATCCAGATCAACACCTTCATGCTGGCACAGGACAGCGATCTGATTTCCTTTGTCCGACGCATCACCGAGATGACCAAAGGCAAAGCCTACTTCACCACCCCGTACAACATTGGTCAGTACGTGCTGATGGACTTCATGAAGAACAAAACCAAAGTGGTGAATTGAAGAAGCGGTCAGCGATCAGCAGTCAGCGATCAGCAGTCAGCGAAAAACCCACACAGAGGCTTTTGCTCTCGAAAAAGCAAGACCAAAAGGCAAAGTCTCTTCAGATTTTTCAATCTCAATGGGTCAGCAAGAAAACCTTCCTTCTTGCTGACCGCTGATGGCTGAAAACTGATGGCTCTTGGAGTTTACATCGCCCGAACAGCGACTTTGAGTTACTTGCCGAGGTCGTACTTGACCGGAATGAAACGCTCGGGGATTTCCCAGACCACCACTTTGGCAGGGGTGTCCTTGAAAGCGGAAGAATTCAGGTAATCCCGCATGGGAATCAGTGGCCCTTTGCCTTCCAGAGCCATGTTGAGCACATCCACCTGTAAGGCTTGCTTTAAAGCACCCTCAAAGTGGAATTTTTCCATGAAGCTGTAACTGGTTCCGACCAGAGCAATCGGGATGCTTTCGTCTCCGCCCAGAAGGCTTTCAGAAGCGTCCTCTGGGGCATCACCCAGCAGGGCAGAAGAATCTGATGCAGCCTGCTCCGTGACCTTTTCGGTGAAACGGTCGGGTTGAGGACCACGGTCCTGAAAAGATCCGAGGGGAATGTACTTCAGCAGGTCTCCAGAGTGCTGGATCTCCTCACCGTCACGGGTTTCGAAGGCGGTGCTGGGGAGGTCCAGATTCAGGCTGTCCAGTTGCGTTTTGAGGGCCTGTGCGACCACCTCTGCACCGTAAGGGGTCCAGTGGGTGTCGGTGTGCAGGAAGACCTCTCCAGAAGCTTTGCTTTGCTGCAAGGGGGTCAGCAGGTCAGGGGTCTGGATGCCTGCTTTGAGAAGGGCATCACGGAAAGATGCGTAACGGTTCTGGGTGTACTCGGGCAGGGGGTAACGCCCGAGGTGATCCTCGTAGACTCTGGCTTTGGCTGGAATCAGGGCCACCACCAATTGGCTGCCTTGCGCTGCCAGTTGGTCCCGGACCTGCCCGATGTATTTCAGTTTGCTGGCGGTTTCGGTGGCTTCGTCTTTGAAGAACTGGAATTCTTCAGTGGTGAAGAGCCAGTTGTTTTTGCCGATCAGCACACCGGGTCTGCCGTTCTCGAAGGCAAGGTATTCCATGGCCCCCCAGGTGTTGATCCCGGTCTGTCGCCACGGCAACCCTTTGTTGAAGCCTTTTTCGTAGGCCAGTGCCCACTCGCCAGTGATCACATCTTTGTCTTTGGGAAAATCATGGGTGCTCTTGGCGGTCAGGGCAAACACCGCTCCGGCCACCAGAAACACCAGCATGAAGATGCCCGGTACCACTTGCAGGGAAGGATGGCTGTGCTGGGTGCTCTGGGCGACGGATTCATTGTTTTTGACGTCTTGAATCATCACATCACCTCAGAATTGGAAGTACAGGAAGGGCGAGTAGTCCTGAGCAGCCAGACGGAGTGCTGCCAGCATGAACAGGGGAATGACCACCAGGGTCACTCCGGTCACACGCATCACCCCACCGAATTCCAGTTTGGTCTGGCGGTCCATCCACCATGGACCCACAAAAATCAGAATCAGGCCGATCAGCATGGTGACCAGTTGCAAGCCCGTGACCTGATAGGCCAGAGCGTCACTGAGCATGAAACCGTTCAGGCCGAACATGCCTGCATACACTTCGAAGGCGCTTCCCACGTTGTGTGCACGGAACAGCACCCAGCCGATCATGACCAGAATGAAGGTGCCGGGAATGGTCAGGATGGGGGGGAGGGGCTTCCAGAGCTTTTTGCTGCCCATGTAGCGTTCCAGCGCCAGAATCCCACCGTGCCAGACGCCCCACAGCACAAAAGTCCAGTTGGAGCCGTGCCAGAGACCCCCGAGCACCATGGTGATGAACAAATTGAAGTAGGTTCTCAGGACCCCTTTGCGGTTTCCGCCCAGAGAGATGTACAGGTATTCACGGAGCCATGAACTCAGGCTGATGTGCCACCTGCGCCAGAATTCGGTGATGCTGCGGGAGATGTAAGGATGGTTGAAGTTCTCGGGGAACTTGAAGCCGATCATCAGGGCCAGACCAATGGCCATGTCGCTGTAACCGCTGAAATCAAAGTAGATTTGCAGGGTGTAGGCCAGCACTCCCAGCCATGCATCTGCTGCGGTGGGGTTGGGCAGGGCAAACATGGCATCTGCCAGAGGGGAGATGCTGTCTGCGATCAGCACCTTTTTGCAGAAACCCACCATGAAACGCAAAGCCCCCTGAGAGAACTTCTCGAAGGTGTGGGTGCGGCTGCGGAATTGCTCGGCGAGCAGGTGGTAACGCAAAACCGGGCCAGCAATCAGGTGTGGGAACAGGGCAATGAAGGCTGCGAAGTCAATCAGGTTGCGGGTGGGCTGGGCTTCTTTGCGGTATATGTCCACCAGATAACTGATCGCGTGAAAAATGAAGAAGGACAGACCGATGGGCAGCAGGATGGGCGTCCATTCCAGCGGCACCCCTCCGAAAGCAGAGAGCATGGCATTGAAGCTGTCCACACCAAAGTTGGCATACTTGAAGTATCCCAGAGCCAACAGGTTCAAAACGATGCCCACTGTGACCAGCAACTTGGCCTGTCTGGCATCTCTGGCTTTCTCAATGCCCAAGGCAAACCCGTAACTGACCACCGTGATGGCAATCAGCAAATACAGGAAGTCCCATCGCCACCAACCATAAAAGGCATAACTGGCCACCAGAATGAGCAAAGACTTGAGGCGGGTTGGTGTCAGGTAATACAGCACCAGAAAGATGGGCAGAAACAGACACAGGAAGATGTAAGAGCTGAAGATCATCTTCAGCCCTTATTTGGTGGAGGTGGTGGACTGCACCCAGACAGCTTTGTAAGTGCCTTTGCTGCCGGTCACAAACACACTGTAGGCTGCACCACGTTCCAGTTGGGTTTCTTTGAAGGCTTGCAGGATGTCACTGCCATTCACGACGCTCAGGGCCACTTTGATGCCGTTCACGGCCTGGGATTTGCTTTTGCCGATTTCCACATCTTTGAAGACGGTGGCTTTGCCATCTGCGGTTTTGAGGCCCACGTTTTTGCTGTCGGTCAGGTTGTAAAGGGTGATCAGGGCTTTGGCACGGTTGGTGTTGCTCTCGTCTTCCATGACCTGAACTTTTCCGCCTTGCAAAAGCAGGGTGTAATACTTGCCAGCACTGAAACTGAGGCTCTGGGAGGCTTTGTTCACCAGAACGTTTTGTTTGCCATCAGGAATGATCAGGTAAGCACTGGCAGACAGGGTGTTCAGTTTGCCGTAATTTTTCTTTTCAACAGTCAGTTCGGTGCTGCTGGCATCCAGATTGAAAGCCCGCACGTAAGCACTGTTGGCAGGAGGAGCGGGATCGTAAAGTGCTTCTTGCGCATGAACCTGAGAGATCGAAAGAGACAGAACCAACCAGAGGAGCTTTTTCATGAGTCAAGTATAGTATATGGACCAATTGTTCAGCTTTTGTGGTTGTATGTGGATTACCTTTTTGAAAAACCAGACTTGTACAGAACAAAGTGAATTTGAAAACCCATATTGTATGCACCAATGTCATTTCAGAATGTTCTGTGCGGTGTTGCTCACCAAAGCGATGGGAACGTTTACGCTTGACATCTTGCCTTCATGGTTGTTCATGCCCGGTTGACAAGCCTTCTGGCCTCTGGTTAGACTTGCGCTGAGTCCAATCAGGTGAGAGTGGACTCACGTCAAGCCCGAAGCCAGTCCAGGTTCTTTTTTGGACCCCAAAATTGGCCCAGAGGTTCCACGGAATCCGTCGCGTGAGATGGATTGAAAGGAAAGAGATGCAAGGCACAACCGGGTTGAAAAGCCCAGAGCCCGTCATGGACCCCTTGAGGCCCTCCTGATGCGGTCAAACACTGCGGTTTCCACACAGCAGATTGTCCTCAGCCACATCACCAAAATTTTCCCTGGCGTAATCGCTAACGATGACGTGACCCTGACCCTCAATGTGGGCGAGGTGCACGCCATTCTGGGTGAAAACGGTGCAGGCAAAACCAGTCTGATGAACGTCCTGTACGGCATCTACCATCCCGACAAAGGGGAAATCCTGATGGATGGTCAGCCGGTCAAAATCGACTCTCCCAGAGATGCCATTCGCCTCGGGGTGGGTCTGGTGCCCCAACACCCCATGCTGGTGCGGGCACACACCGTTGAAGAAAACATTGCCCTGTCTCAGGTCACCCACAAAGGGGCCTCGTTCTGGAACCCCATTCCGGGCATCCGCAAAAGGATTGTGGAGCTTTCCGAGCGTTACGGCTTGAAAGTGGACCCTAAAGCCCCGGTCTGGCAACTTTCCGCCGGAGAACAGCAAAGGGTTGAAATCCTGAAAGTGCTCTTGCAGGGTGCACGTTTCCTGATTCTGGACGAGCCCACCAGCGTGCTCACCCCTCAGGAGGTGCAGGAACTGTTTGCAGTTTTGAAACGCATGCGGCAGGACCACGGCATGGTGATCATCACCCACAAACTGGATGAGGTGCTGGACATCAGCGACCAGATCACCGTGCTTCGCAAAGGCAAAGTGACAGGCAATGCCAAAAACGAAAACCTCAAAAAGACCGACCTCGCCCGCATGATGATCGGTGAGGAGTTGCAAGAAACCCGCGTCACCGGACACCCCCACCTGAAAGGGGAGATGATCCACCTTTCTGATGCGTGGACCCTGTCAGACCGCGGAACCCCGGCCCTCAAAGGGGTGACCCTCAGCGTGCAAGGCGGGGAAATCCTCGGGGTGGCGGGCGTGGCAGGCAACGGGCAACTGGAACTCATCGAGGTGCTTACAGGCCTGCGTCCCCTGTCCAAAGGCCACATCAAAGTCAAAGGCAAGGACATGAAAGGGCAGGGTGCAGAAGCTTTTTTCCGCTCTGGCATTTCCCACGTCCCTGAAGACCGCAACCATTACGGCATCGTGCCCAACCTGACCGTGGAAGAAAACCTGATCCTCAGGGCCATGGACCAGAGCCCACATTCCAGAGGCGGCGTCATGAATTTCGCAGCCATCCGGGAGCATGCCCTGCAAAACATCCAGAAGTACGACATCCGCACCCCCACCCCGGACACCCGCGCAAGGCTTCTGAGTGGTGGAAACGTGCAAAAACTGATTCTGGCCCGTGAACTGGAAAGCAACCCGGATGTGCTGGTTGCAGCCCACCCCACCTACGGCCTTGACATTGGAGCCACCACACAGGTGCACCAACTGCTGCTGGAAAAACGGGCACAGGGCATGGGCATCGTGCTGGTCAGCGAAGACCTCGATGAACTGATGAACCTCTCAGACCGCATTGTGGTGATTTTTGCAGGGACCTTCACCGGAACCCTGACCCGTGCAGCATTCCAGCGTGAAAAACTCGGTCTGATGATGGCAGGTGAAGCATGAAAACCTTTGCTGGCTTTGTCCTGCAAGAAAGAAAAGCCCCCAGCAACCGCTGGACCCTTGTGCTCTCGCTTTTCAGCATCCTGCTGGCTCTGGTGCTGCTGGGTGTGGTGTTCTCCCTTTATGGCCTGAATCCCCTGAAAGCTTACCAGACGGTGTTTCAGGGCACCCTGACCGACTGGTCGGGCTTCTCTGCGGTCTTGCAGCGCACCATTCCTTTGCTCCTGATCGGGGTGGGACTGGTGCTGGCGTTCCGCACCCTGTTTTTCAACATCGGGGCAGAAGGTCAACTGTTGATGGGGGCCACGGCAGCCGCTGGGGTGGGCTTGTTTGTGCCAATGCCAGATGCCATCACCCTGCCAGTCATGCTGCTGGTTGGATTTCTGGCTGGTGCTGCATGGGCGTTCATTCCGGCCCTGCTGAAACTCCGGTTGCAAATCAATGAAGTGATCACCACCCTGATGCTCAACTACGTGGCGATCAATCTGGTGAATTACCTGATTCAGGGACCGTGGAAAGGCAAAACCGCTTTCGGTTACGCTTACACCGATCCCATCAAAGAAGCCGCGTGGATGCCCACCCTGCCCGGCACCAACCTGCACTGGGGCACCCTGATCATTGCGGTCGTGTTTGCAGTGGTGACCGCATGGATTCTGGGACGCACCACAGAAGGCTTCAAAATGCGCATTCTGGGGGAAAGTTCCTCGGTGGCCAAATACCTCGGGATGAACACCCTGAAAACCACCCTCTTGGTGATGCTGATTTCCGGTGGAGCTGCAGGACTAGCCGGGGTTGGCGAAGTGGCAGGCATCCACCACAAACTGCTGGACCCTTTGCAGCTTTCTCTGGGTTACGGCTACACCGCCATCATCGTGGCATGGCTGGCCAGAGGAAATCCCCTCGGGGTCCTGATCACTGCGCCGTTCTTCGGCCTGATTTTTGCGGCTGGAGATGTCATGAAAGTGACCCTGCAAATGCCTTTTCAGATTGTGGACGTGTTCAACGGCATCTTGCTGTTCCTTTTGATTGCCACTGAACCCCTCTTGAGATACAAACTGGTGCGGGCTGCACCTGCCCCCCTTCCACAAACCGCCAAGGAGTCTGGCAATGGAAGATAACTGGCTGATTGGCATTGTGAGCCGTGCTCTGGCCTTCGGAACCCCCCTGCTCTGGGCTGCCCTTGGAGAAACCTACACCGAACGTGCAGGTGTGGTGAACCTCGGGATGGAAGGCATGATGCTGGTGGGTGCCCTCACCGGATTCGCAGTCACGCACAGCACCGGAAACCCTGCGCTGGGCATTCTGGCTGCAGGCATCGCCGGAGCCCTCTTCAGTGCCCTGCATGCCCTCATGACCGTCACCTTGCGGGCCAACCAGTACGTTTCCGGGCTGGCCCTGACCATTCTGGGCACCGGAGCCACCGGATTGCTCGGGAAACCTTTTGAAGGTCAGCCTCTGCTGGACACCCTCGAAAACATCAGCGTTCCGGTCCTGAAGGACATCCCCTTCATTGGTCCGATGCTGTTCACCGACCAGAGCCTCCTGACCTACATCGGCATTGGGGTGGGCGTGGTTTTGTGGATGCTGCTTTACAAAAGCAGACTCGGGATCATGCTCCGCTCTGCTGGAGAAAACCCCAAAGCTGTGGATGCCCAGGGCCTCAACGTCACCCTGATCCGCTACGCTGCCGTGATTTTTGGCGGTTTCATGGCCGGAATTGCCGGAGGCTTCTTCTCGGTGGCTTACCGCCCGTCATGGACGCAAGGGACCACCGGAGGGGTCGGCTGGATTGCCCTCGCCATCGTGATTTTCGGACGCTGGAACCCCCTCTACGTGATGCTCGGGTCGGTGTTCTTCGGCTCGCTTTACGTGCTGAGTTTCCGCCTGCAAGACAAAATCTCTCCCGAGTTCCTCAACATGATGCCGTACCTGTTCGTGATTGTGGTGCTCATCCTTACCGCTCTGGGCAAAAAAGGCACCGGAGGCGTGCCTGAAGCTCTGGGCACCCCTTACCGCCGTGGAGAACGTTGAAAGACCTGTCTGGTCTTTTGATGCCGTCGATCCCTCGTCCACCCTTAGACTTGCTTTAGAACGTCAGGCAGGTCGCATTCCCTCAGGCCCCCATTCCCAAGGAGGAAGGTTATGAAGAAAGCTGCTGCACTCGCCCTCACCGTTGCCCTGATCGGTTCCGCTCAGGCCGCAGACAAACTCAAAGTCGGCTGGATTTACATTGGCCCCGCCGGAGACTACGGCTGGACCTATGCCCACGACCAGGCCCGCAAAGAAGTGGAAAAAACCCTCGGCGTGGAAAACCTGATTGTGGAATCCGTTCCCGAAGCACAGGCTGTTCCCTACATCGACCAACTGGTCAAACAGGGTGCCAAAGTCATCTTCGCCACCAGCTTCGGTTATGGCCCCTCCGTCAAAGAAGCTGCCAAAAAGTACCCCGATGTGATTTTCGGCTGGGCCACCGGTGTGGAACGCGGACCCAACATCGCCAACTACATGGCCGACTTCTACCAGATTTACTACCTCAACGGCATGATCGCTGGAGCCCTCACCAAGACCAACAAAGTGGGCTACGTGGCCGCAGTGCCCATCCCCGAGGTGAAGCGCCACATCAACGCCTTCGCTCTGGGTGTGGCTGCCGTCAACCCCAAAGCCACCGTGAACGTGACCTGGCTCAAAGGCTTCTATGACCCCAACGGCGCCAAAGAAGCCACCGAAAGCATGATCGCTCAGGGTGTGGACGCCTTCGCCTTCACCGAAGACACCCCCACTGTTGCTCAGGTCGCCGACAAGAAAGGCCTCCCCAGCTTCGGACACTACAGCCCCATGCTGAAATACGCCCCCAAAACCATGGCCAGCGGCCAGCTGGTGGACTGGAGCGTCATCTACACCGACTTCCTCAAGAAAGTCCAGAAGGGCACCTACACCAGCAAGAACCTGCAAAACGTGGACTACTGGTACCTGCTTGGTGAAAAAGCCGTCAGCATGGGTGCAGACGAAAAAACCGTCATCAACCCGGTCTACAAATCCAAACTCCAGAGCGTCAAAGTCAAAACCGCCGACCTCGGGACCCTGAGTGTCTACGATCTGGTGATGAAGCGTCTGGCCCAGATGAGCAAAGTCAAGCCTGCCTTCGATCCCTTCACTGGCCCCATCGTGGCCCGCAACGGCAAAACCGTAGTTTCCAAAGGAAAAATCCTGTCCGTCAAGGAACTCACCACCATGGAATGGGCAGCCAAAAACGTGGTGGGCAGCTGGCCCAACGAGCCCAAGTAACCCCCTGCCTTTCGCTTTGCTTAAGGCTGTCCCCCTCACGAGGGGGACTTTTTGATGGGGTTGCCGAGGGCCCAGAGCCGAGGGCTAAGAAAGCTTTGGCGAATGCATTCAGGGCGCAGCACGCTGCGCCCCTACAGACGTTTCCCTTGACGATTTCTGCCGTGTGAAACATGATGCTCTCGGCTCTCGGCTCTCGGCTCTCGGCTCTCGGCTCTCGGCTCTCGGCTCTCGGCTCTCGGCTTCAGGGCGACGCACGCGTAGCCCCTACAAGGCCCTCGGCACCAGACGGCACATCCATAGAACCTATAAATGCCCCCGAAAAGGTATACTTTCCTCCATG
This sequence comes from Deinococcus misasensis DSM 22328, assembly GCF_000745915.1. Taxonomy (NCBI): domain Bacteria; kingdom Thermotogati; phylum Deinococcota; class Deinococci; order Deinococcales; family Deinococcaceae; genus Deinococcus; species Deinococcus misasensis. Next base: position 35,094 of record NZ_KN050781.1, on the reverse strand, counting down.
CAGAGCCTCAAAGACCGAATCCTGCAAGATGGCCAGAGCCTCGGGAGTGGCATCCTCAAAGTGGATGCGTTCATCAACCACCAACTGGACCCCCAGCTCACCCGAGAGATGGGCGAGCATTTTGCAGCATACTTTCAAAACCACGGGGCCACCCGCATCCTGACGGCTGAAGTCAGTGGGATTGCCCCCGCTTACGCGACTGGTCTGGTGATGGGACTCCCTGTGGTATATGCCCGCAAGAAAAAGCCTGTGACCATGAATGGGACCACCTATCAGGCCAGTGCAGTCAGTCGGACCAAAGGAGATGTGGTGACCCTGAGTGTCAGCTCAGAGTACATCCAACCCGGCGACAAAGTGCTGATCATCGATGATTTTCTGGCCAGAGGGGTGACCATCAAAGCTCTGGTGGACATCGTGGAGCAAGCTGGAGCAGAACTGGTCGGCATCGGAACCATCATTGAGAAAAGCTTTGAAGGTGGACGGGTGTTGCTGGAAGGTCTGGGCATTGAGATTTACAGTCTGGCGATCATTGACAGTCTGGACGATGGCATTGTGATTCGCTGAGGGGAATCTTCGTGCAAAGTCTGGATTTTGGCAGGGCATTTGAGAAAGCCATCAGCTTTCAGCGGTCAGCCGTCAGCAAAAAGCACACAGATGTTTGAAAGGTTTTTTCGCTTGTGCGGGTAAGCGCTGTGCTCAAAAGCCTTCTGCTTTCTGCCTTCCGCCTTTTTACCAGTACACTGAATCCATGCGCCTGCCCCTTTTCCCATGCCACGTCCCAGAGGTGGGCTGTTGAGTGCCTCCCACAGGCTCCCCATCGGGAAGTTTTCGCAACTGACCCGCATTTCGGTGCGGTCCCTCAGGTTTTACGATCAGGTGGGTCTGTTCCGGCCCCTCTACACCGATCCAGACACCGGATACCGCTATTACCAGCCCGAGCAATTCGAGGTCGCGGAGCGGATCCGTATGTTCCGGTCCATGGACGTGTCTTTGGAAGACATCCGCACCATCTTGGACAGCAACCATCCTGACACCACCCGTGAGGTGCTGGAACGCCACCGCCAGCAGGTCTTGCAACAAATTCAAACTTGCCAGCGGATTCTGGAGCAACTCGACCGCATCTCTGAAGAAAAGCAGAGTTACCGCGTAGAGGAGGTCTGGCTCTCTGACGTGCCTTTGATTGGGTATTCCACCATTTCTGGCCTCAAAGACATTGAACGTTACCGCCTTGAAGCGGTCCGAAAACTGACCCCGCTTGCCAGTGGAGGGGTACTGTACGCCATTCAGAAAAACCTGCTGGACCCCGAGCGTTTGCAGGGCTTGATGGAGCACCAGAGGGTTCTGAATCCTCGGGCCTTCGAGGTGACCTTCGGAATGCAGGTTCCTGACACCCAATCTCCTGTGAAGCTTCCTTTGCAGTACGCGATTGTCCCAGAGGGCAAATACCTGAAAGCCACCCATTACGGTCCTTATGAGCCGTTGCATCTGGCCCATCAGGCGGTGGTGCGCCATGCTCAGGAGCACAAGTTGGCTCTGGGGGACCTGACGTTTGAGCAATTTGTGGTGGGGCCTTGGCAGCAAGAAGACAGTGCGATGTGGGTGACCCACATTTTCTGTCAGGTGGCCGAAATCTGAGGGCAGAAAATGCTCTGGCAAAGGCCACATGGCTTTTGAAGCCGAAAGCATAATGCAGAATCACAGAAGAGGTTGTGCTTGTGGTCCTCGTTTAAAAAAGTTCACAGTCTACAGTAGACAGTTCACAGCGGGAAGTGCTTTGAAATTGCTCCAGAGAAGATCCACCAAAGAGAAGATCCACCAACATCATTTGTGAAACTGCAATAAGCACCGTGGCCTTCTGCCTTCAGCTTTCTGCCCTTGAAAACCCTCCCCCCATGTCAGACTTGCCCCGAACTTGAACCCTGACCCATGACAGGGTTTACCCTGAGGCCATGAACCCACAGGAATTTCAGGATTTCAAAGTGCAACTGGCCCACAATGTTGAAGCCCACAGCGATCTGCTGGGATTGGTGTTTTTGGGTTCCAGTTCAGATTCCAGCCGTCAGGACCAGTGGAGCGACCACGATTTTTTTCTGATTGCCCGAGAAGGCTTTGAGGAACACATCCGGCAGGACCTGAGTTGGCTTCCTGCGGATTTTGAGGTGGCTCTGGCTTTCCGGGACACCGACCATGGTTTGCAGGCGATCAGCAAAGAGGGGCACCTGCTGGAATTTGCTGTGTTCAGTGAGCACGAGCTGTACCTGTATGGTCGGGCCAATGCATACACGGTGATGTCAGACAAATCCAGCGTCACCGAAATCATGAAACACTGTGCCAGAGCGCAAACCCCTCAGCAGAAAGATGTGCAGTACCATGTGGGAAAAGTGCTGGCCTGCGCGATCATTTGCATGGGACGCTATGCCAGAGGGGAAAGGGCCTCTGGTCGTGAAGTCTTCTTGAACGGGGTCCTGCGCAGTTTCCTGTACCTCTACAAGAATGCTCCTGTGGCAGAAGGAGCCCCTGCCCACCACCGGATGGACAACCTGGATGTGTTCAGGAGGGTGGAAACCAGCCATCCTGAATTGGGCGATTTGCTGGACAGTCTGGAACCCTTGCCTGTTCCTCTGGCGTTGCAGAAAGTGCTGGAGGTGCAAATGGAACGGGTGGGACAGCAGGCCTGGTATCCCACAGAGGCCCATCAGGCGGTGGTGAAAAGGCTTCAACAGGCCCTGTGAGGGCAAGGCAAAATCCAGAGGCCTGAGGTTTTTCAAGATTTTGGAGATCCCGCTCAAAGCACCAGAAACCCATGTTTGTTTTTTGGGCGAACAATGTTATGTTGGATCTGGATCAAAATTCAACATGTGGAGTCTCCCATGAAACACTGGCTTGTTTTTGGCTTATTGCTCTGCGGACCTGCTCTGGCACAAGAAGCACACACCCTGAAGGCTTCTGATGGGGCCAGCATTCACCTGAAGTACTATGCCCCTGAGGCTGCACCCCGAGCAGCCCTGATTCTGATGCACAGCATGCGCAGCAACACCTGCGAGTACGGCGATTTTCCAGAGGTGCTCGTCAAGCAAGGTTATGCAGCCATCACTGTGGATTTGCGTGTGGGAGGCAGTGAACTGGGCTGCCAGAACCTCACCAAGGCCAGCAACAACGATGTGTTTGAAGCCCTGCTGGACATTGAGGCCAGTGTGGAATGGTTGCTGCAAAAGACCCAACTGAAACAGGTGGTGTTGCTGGGCAGCAGTGTCTCGGGGTCCCTGAGCCTGGATTATGCCGGGCACCACCCAGAGCAAATTCAGGGCATCGTGACCTACTCGGTGGCCAGTCCCGACATGGACCTGACTTCGGAAGTGATCCAGTTTGCGCCTCGCATCAAAGCTCCGGTTCTGATGGTCTCTCCGCAGGAGGAAACCTCTTATCCCAACCAGCTTTTGAACCTGATGGGTGACATCCGAAAATCGGTGCATGTCCCTGCAAAGGGCATTCACGGTGCCAGAGCCCTCTCTGAACCGGGCATGGCCGAAGAGTACCGCAAAGTCACTCTGGAGTTCTTGCAAACCCTCTGACGTGTGTGAGCCGATCAAAAAACAGGAGGACCGTTAAGAGGTCCTCCCTTTGCATGGCTTCGATCAAAAGCCTTGAAGCACAGAGGTCAGTTGGATCACTTGGTTTGCAGAATCACACCCTGATGGTGGGTAAACTGCTGGTGCGCCTCTGTTTCGGCCAGCACATCGTCGGTGTGGACTTCGATCAAAAGGGCACCGTTTTTGCGCAATTTTTCGCACTGCTCGATCAGGGCTTTCTTGTTGACCGCCTCCAGCACACTGCCAATCACGGCACCGTTGATGAGCCCGAGCACCGAACTGACCAGCAGCAAAGTGGAAAGTGCACCTCCCACCGCCAGAAAAGCCACCAGACCCACCATGATGCCCATGAAGGTTCCGATCAGGGTTCCATACAGGATGCCCTGTCCCACGTCTTGCTGATTGATCCGGGCTTCAAATCCCGAGAGTTGATGCACTTTGATCTGAAGTTGGGGTTGATTTTTGAGGTTGGACAGAACCTCTCTGGCCTTCCCATGGTCGCTGAATGCTGCACTGACGCGCCTCATGCCTGCCTCCTGAAGTGGACAAACTTCCCATCACACCTTAGAAAGTCAAACTGAAGTCCACTTGAAGGTCAGCTTGACCCTTTCTTAAGTTTTTTCTCAAAACAGGGGTCAGCAGTGGAAAATGTTCGCTTGATGGTTTCCCCTTGAACACTTGGATGCTTCCAGCATGCCTGAAGTTCCTGAGAAACCACAAAAACCGTGCGCCACCCCACAAAAGGATGGCGCACACCAGTCAAGGAAGTGGATTTGCAGATTTAGAGCATCACTTGATGGAACCCATGGCCAGACCCCGGATGATTTGCCTTTGCAGGAACACGAACATCAGCACCATGGGCAGGGTGGCGAGCACGGCAGCGGCCATCACCAGTTCCCACTCGACGGTGTAACGGCCTCCCACCAGACTGAACACCCGCATGGTGATGGTGGCATGCTCGGGGGTTCTGAGCACCAGAAAGGCCAGCACAAACTCGTTCCAGCAGTAAATGAAGCTGAACAGGGCAGCAATTGCAGTTGCAGGCAAGGCCAGAGGCAAGAAGATGTGGGTGAAACTCTGGAAGCGGGAGCAGCCGTCGATCCATGCAGCCTCCTCAAGTTCACCGGGGATGGTGTTGAAGTAGCTTTGCAGCATCCACGTGCAAAAGGCGATGTTGAAGGTGGCGTAAATCAGAATCAGAGGGGTGAAGCTGTCGATCATTTTCAGGCTGGCGACCACCTTGAAAATCCCCACCGTGATGATGATCGGACTGAGCATCTGGGTGGCCAGCAGAAATTGACGGTAAAACCCCGAGAACCTTTTGGAGTGGTTAAAACGGCTCAGGCTGTAAGCAGCAGGAAAACTCACCAGCAAGGCCAGAAAAGTGGCGGCCAGCGTGACCCAGATGCTGTTCAGCATGTTCTGGCCGAATCCCATTTCCCAGACTCTGGAAAAGTTGCCCCATTCCAGATGGGTGCCAAACCAGGTGGGCGGGTTGCTGTAAATTTCAGTGGCAGGCTTGAGGGCGGTGGTGATCATGACCGCATACGGGAACAGGGTCAGGATCACGATGGGGCTGAGGATCAACCAGAACAGCACGCTTTTGAAACTTTTGGATTGCATCAGGTTCTGCTTTCTGACGTTGGTTTTTGGGACACTGTGGACTTGTTTAAGCACGGACATCCTCCCCCTCTTTGGCGATGCGGGCGTAAATCAGGCTGAACAGCATCAACAGCACCAGCATGATGATGCCCAGAGCGGCACCCTTGCCGGGATCCCCGAAGAATTTGGCACTGGTGGCCTTGTACAGGTAGGTGACCAGCACATCGGTGGAGTTCACCGGTCCCCCTTCGGTGAGGACCCACAGGATGGGGAAGCTGTTGAACACGTAAATCACGTTCAGCACCACCGCAATGCTGACAAAGGGACGCATCATGGGCATGGTGATGTGGGTGAACATGATCGAGCCCGAGGCCCCGTCCACTCTGGCGGCCTCGTACACGTCTTTGGGCAGGGAACTGAGTCCTCCCAGCAGCACAGTCACGGTGAAGGGAATCGAGACCAGCACCCCGATCATGATGGCCATCGGGAAACTGGTGCTGGATTCGGCGAGCCACTGGATTCGCTCATGGGTGATGCCCAGAGACTGCAGGGTGAGGTTGAGAAGCCCACTTTCACCGTTCAGTGCCCAGCGCCAGACCACCGCCATGATGGTCAAAGAAACCGCCCAGGGCAGCAAAATGATGGTGCGGGCCAGAGAACGCCCATAAAAGTCTTCGTTCAGGATCATGGCGATGGGAAAAGACAGCAGCACGGTCCCACCCACCACCAGCACCGTCCAGTAAACGGTGCGCACCAGAGCTGCCCGGAAAAATTCATCCTGAAACAGGCTCTGGTAATTCTGGAAAGCAACAAAATCTCCAACATTGAAAAACTTGTTGACGCTGTGAGCGCTGGTGTTCAAAAGTTCGTACACCGGATACCCGAGCACGATCAGGGCCATCAGCAGGCTGGGAAAGAGCAGGGCCGTGGCGGAAAATTTTTCTGGTTTCATGGTGGTGCTCCTGTGAAAAAAGAGGTTCCGTGCGCAGCAGGAAAAACGTCAGTGGATGCAAAGGATGACGATGCTGGAGGCTGCGCACGGGATCTGCTCTGGACCGGAACCGGTCAATTGGGGAGAGAAAGAAGAGAAGAAGGCAGGAGGGTTACTTGATGACCTGATTGGCCTCAGAGGCAGCGGCGTTCAGTGCGGTCTTCACGTCTTTTTGACCGAGGTAAATGCTTTGCAGGGCGCGGCTGGTGGCATCGGCGACTTTTTCCCAGTCGGCGATGTTGGGGGCAAATTTGGCGACCGGCAGCATGCCTGTGAAGATTTTCAGCTGGGCGTTGTTGGCGAAGTAAGGATCGCTGGCTTCACCTTTGGCGATGGGCAAGAAGCCTTCGTTTTTGGTGAATTCAATGTGCTGCTTGGCATCGAGCACGTAAGCCATGAAATCAAAAGCCTCTTTTTTGACTTTGGAGGTTTTGAACAGGGCGATGGAGTCGGTTACGCCGTAGGTCGCAGATTTGGTGCCTTTGGGAATGGCGGTGATGCCGTAATTCAGTTTGGGGGCTTCCTTGGTGATCTGACCAATCAGGAAGGGGGCAGTGATCACAAACCCGAGGCGTCCCTGTTTGAACAGGTCCTGCACGTTTTCGCGGCTGTATCCGGTCACGCCGGGCTGGGTGTATTTGTTGTCGATCAGGCTCTTGTACAGGTTGGCGGCTTTGATGCCAGCGGCAGAATTCACGCCGCTCTTGCCGTTCACCACGATGTTTCCGCCGTAGGACCACAGGGCGTAGTACCAGTAAGCATCGGTTTCCACTTCTTTGCCTTGCAGACCGAAGCAGTAGGTGTCTTTGATTTTGGCGGCCACAATCTTTTTGCAGGCGCTCTGGAGTTCAGTCCAGCTTTTGGGTGGGTTTTTCACCCCTGCTTTGGCCAGCACGTCTTTGTTGTAGTACATGGCGCGGGCAGAAGCAGCCACGGGCAGACCGTAAATCTTGCCTTGCAGTTTTCCGGGCTCCAAGAACGCATCAATGAAACCATTTTTCACGCTGGCGCTCATGTAACCGTCCAGAGGTTCCACGATGTCGTTTTTCACAAAATCCGTAAGCCAGCGGGTGCCGATGATGGAGATGTCGGGTGCAGTGCCACCTGCAATGTCGGTGGTGAGTTTGTCATAAAGGTTGTCCCAGTTGACGATTTCCAGTTTGATGTCCACGCCGGGATTGGCTTTTTCGTAGCCAGCTTCCATCTTCTTGAAGAAAGGTTCGGTGGCTGCGCTGTAGTAAGGAATCACCACTTTCACATCGGTGGCAAGGGCGGCGGTGCTGATCAGGGCAGCACCAAGGGCAAACAGTTTGATGGCAGATGGTTTCATGTACGCTCTCCTTCGCATGGAACTTCTGGGATGACGGTCCGAACGTGCAAAAAGGTCAAACACGCCAGAGCATCTCAGGTGAAAGACCTGCCCTCTGCGCAATTTGATCAATTTGCTTGATCAGAATGATTGGTGATTGATCTGATATTAATCACATCTTGATCAATCTGCAAGATCTGTGCGTGATCAATGGGTTTTCAGGCTCTGGGAGGGGCTTTCCTGAAAAGACTGGTTTTTGGAAACGTTTCATGAAGAAAATGGAATTTGTGTCTACGCCGGGCCTCTGGTCGTTGTTTTTGATCAAGTGGTCTGATCGAAAGGCCAGAGTTTAGGAAACGAAAGCGATCAAAGCCTGCTGACTGAAATGCTTGAAATGAATCATGGGAGCGGTCAGCGGTCAGCCATCAGCGTTCAGTGAAAAGCACATCCAGAAGCTTTTGCTTTGAAAACCAGCTGGTTGATCGGAAGACCTTCCTTCTTGCTGACTGCTGAAAGCTGATGGCTCTCTGTTGGCATTGCCCAAACAGTACCCGCGCGCTCCTGCAAAATTGTGACCCAATGCCACCCAAGCCCTGTCATTTGTCATACAATGTTTTTTTGTGACGCAGGGTGTAGACATCAAAAAAGTCGGTTTTATCAGTCTCGGTTGCCCCAAGGCCCTTGTGGACAGCGAACGCATTCTCACGCAGCTTCGCGCGGAAGGCTATCACATTGCCCCCACCTACGAGGAGGCCGATACCGTCATCGTGAACACCTGCGGTTTCATCACGCCTGCTGTGGAAGAGTCGCTTTCCGCCATCGGTGAAGCTCTGGACGCCACCGGAAAAGTGATTGTGACCGGATGCCTCGGGGAACGTCCCGAGACCATTCTGGAGCGCCATCCCAAAGTGCACTCCATCACCGGTTCTCAGGATGTGGAAGGGGTCATGGACGCCATCCACGAACTGATTCCTCCAGACACCAACCCCTTCACCTCCCTGATCCCCGATACAGGCGTGAAGCTGACCCCCAAACATTACGCTTACCTGAAAATTGCTGAAGGCTGCAACCACAAGTGCGCTTTCTGCATCATCCCCAAACTGCGCGGTTTGCAAGTGTCCAGAGATGCCGGAGAGGTGCTCTATGAGGCTTTCCGCCTGATCGCCTCGGGCACCAAAGAGATCATGGTGATCTCTCAGGACACCAGTGCTTACGGCGTGGACATCCGCCACCGCGAATCCGAGTTTCAGGGCGGTCAGGTGAAAGCCCACCTGATCGATCTGGCCACCAAACTCGGTGAAATGGGCGCATGGGTGCGCATGCACTACGTGTACCCCTACCCCCACGTGGACGAGGTGGTCAAACTCATGGCCGAAGGGAAAATCCTGCCTTATCTGGATGTTCCCCTTCAGCACGCCAGTCCCAAAGTGCTCAAAGCCATGCGCCGTCCCGGTGCAGGCAAGCAACTGGAAACCATCAAACGCTGGCGCGACATCTGCCCGGACCTCGCCATCCGCAGCACCTTCATTGTGGGATTCCCCGGCGAAACCGAAGAGGATTTCCAGCTTCTGCTCGAATTCCTGCGTGAAGCAAGGCTGGACCGCGTGGGATGCTTCACCTACTCCGATGTGGAAGAAGCAGACGCCACCCGCTTTGCAGATCAGGTCCCCGAGGAGGTCAAACAGGACCGCCTTGAGCGCTTCATGGCCGTGCAGCAGGAAATTTCTCTGGAACGCATGCAGGAAAAGATTGGTCGTGTGATCGAAGTGATCATTGACGATTACAACGAAGAACCCGGACAACTGATTGGCCGCAGCAAATGGGACGCCCCTGGCATTGACGGCAGCGTGATGTGCGTGCACGGCGAACTGGCCGAATCCGAAGCCGCCAGAGCCATCCCCGCAGGCAGCATCAAGATCGGTGACATCGTGCGCGTTTTGGTTGAAGACGCCGACGAATACGACCTGTACGGCGAAATCATCGAAGTGCTCCCCTGGAAGCCCAATGTGCCCATGCTGGGCCATTTTGGCAAACACTGAATTTCATTCTGATGCTCTGGTCCCCCTGAATTGGGGGACTTTGTGTTTTGTGCTTCCATTTTTTTGCAGCAATTCTTGCCAATTAAAGACCAGCAAAAGACAAATTCAAAACACTGTGAAATTTTCGCCCTCTGCCTCTCATTGCGCGTCAGGCCCGAGGGGTCATCATGAAGTCAGAAAGACAAACGGTGTGCTGAGAACAGCAACCAAAGGAGGAAAAGATGTCTTCGTTTGCGATTTATATCATTGGTTTTGCGATTGTGATTGGTGGTCTGGCATGGGCAGCCAACAGCCTCGGGGTGGCCGACCAGTGGATCTGGATTGGTGCCATTGTTCTGGCCGGCATTGCCATCATCTCTGCAGTGGGTTCCACCCGTCGCCGTGACCCCTCTCCCGGCGAAATGCAGATGAACGACAGCGTGGAAAGCACCACCACGACGACCAACCGTCGTCCTTAAGGGTTGACCGTTTACAGAGAAGGGCATCATCTGCTCTTGTCCCTGACCCCTGCATCTTTTTGAAGATGATTCTGAACGTGTTTTAAAGCATTTGACAGAGAAATAAGAGGTTGATGCTTGAGGTCGTGTTGTTTGAAATAGAAGGATTCTTTTGAATCCTTCTATTTCACTGTGAAACGCAGTAACTTCTGAATTTGAGAATACTGGCATGTTCATCTTGCTGTTCGCTGTGAAGTGTTCCCTGTAAAGCCATCTGAAACCCATCTGAAACCCATGCCCGGACCCCAGAGGTCCGGGTTTTTGCTGTTTGCTGCACAAAACCTGATCGAACTTGTCACTTGTTTGGTATTCGAGGGTTTCCTCCAGAGGAACACCATTTATACTGGAAATCGTTATGACACTGCCTGTTTTTGGACACACCAATCCCGACACCGATGCCATCACCTCTGCCATTGTGTATGCAAGCCTGCTCTCCAAGCTGGGCGTGGCTGCCAGAGCCTACCGTCTGGGCGACCTCAACAACGAAACCGCTTTTGTGCTGCAACAAGCGGGTGTAGAGGTTCCTGAACTCCTCGAATCCCTCCCTGAAGGCACCGAAGTGGCCCTCGTGGACCACAACGAATCCGGCCAGAGCCTTGCCGGTCTGGGCAGCCTGAAAGTGACCCGTGTGGTGGACCACCACAAACTTGGGGACCTGACCTCCAAAGATCCCCTTTACCTGCGCTTCGAGCCTGTCGGATGCACCGGAACCATCCTCACCAAGCTGTACCGCGAGCACAACCAGCCCATCGAAGTTTGGGAAGCCAAACTGATGCTGTCTGCCATCCTGAGTGACACCCTGCATTTCAGAAGCCCCACCACCACCGACACCGACCGTGAAATTGGCACCTACCTGGCCCAGATTGCTGGCGTTTCTGACATCAAGGCTTACGCTCTGGAGATGTTTGCTGCCAAGAGCGACCTCGGCGACACCCCTGCCGACAAACTGCTCAAACTGGACTACAAAGTGTTCCCCTTCGGAGGCAACACCTACGGTCTGGGCGTCATGGAAACCACCAACCCCGGCTACGCTCTGGGTCGCAAAGCCGAAATTCTGGCTGCCATGCAGCAAGAAAAAGACGCCAAGGGTCTGACCGGTGTGTTCTTCTCTGTCGTGGACATCCTCGAAGAAACCAACCAGACCTTCGTGCTGGACGATGCCCACGCCGAGATCATCAAAGGCGTTTTCGGTGCAGACACCGTGGAGCAGGTCGCTGACCTCGGGAACCGCATTTCCCGCAAGAAGCAGGTTGTGCCTGCGTTTGAGAAGTATTTCGGCTGAAGGGCTTCGCCCGCCGAGGGCCAAGGGCTCAGGGCCGAGGGCTCAGGGCCGAGGGGCAATAAAGCTTTGGCTGAAGCGTTGAAGGGCGTAGCACGCTACGCCCCTACACATATTTCCCTTGATGGTTTTTGCTGTGTAGAACATCAGGCTCTTGGCTCTTGGCTCTTGGCTCTCTGCCTCAGGGCGAGGCACGCCTCGCCCCTACAAGGCTCTGAGCCCATCACCTGTCCTTCAACAACGCCAACTCCACCTGCGCCAACTTGATGATGTCTCCCGCTTTGAGGGCCAGAGCACTGCCTTTCTGCAGGCTCTGGTCATTCACAGACACCTCTCCCAGAGCCAGCACATAGAGTTGGCCCTGTTTCACCTGCAATTCGGCGTGGTGGTCCTGCACCCCGTCCTCTGGAATTTGCACATCGCCGGTCTGCCCGAGGATCAGTTTTGAGAACTGCGGAGGCAAGGGGTAGGAATGGGTGTTGCTGTGCAGCAGGTAGCGGTCCTGAAGTTCATCAGGTTCCACGGCGCGTTTTTCCTGAAACACAAAGTCGTTCTGGCCAATTCTCAAACGGTCTCCGGATTTCAGGGGTTTTTTGCGGGTTGGCTGTCCATTGATCAGGATGTTTTCGCCCTCCCAGAACCAGAGTCCTCCCTGACGGAGCAGTTTTCCAGCCTGCAAAGGAGCACTCTGGTCATGGTAGAGGGCAATGTCGTTGGCATCTGAACGGCCCACCGTGACCAGATTCTTGCTCAGGATGTACTGCTTACCCTCGTAAGGTCCTTTGCTGGTCCCGATCAGCCATGCACTTTTCAGCAGGTCCTGTGTGACCTGCAGCATCAGTCCGATGGCTGCCCCGAGCACCGTGAAACCCACGGCTCGGGAAACGGTGCCAGTGTCTCCTGCACCCAGAGAGAACATCGCAAAACTGTCGAACATCAGGCCACCCAGAAAGCCACCTGCGGCCCCTCCCAGCAGGCCACGCAGGGCTTTTTTGAAGGAGCGCTCGGTATAGCCCAGCAGCAGGCCCACTCCAGCACCCAGCAGGGTCCATGCCAGAGCCCGCATGAACCGGGTGGTCTGTCCTGTGGAGGTGAGGGCCAGCAGCCACGAGTAAAACATCTGGGCCACCCCTCCGGCCACTGCACCCACCACCAGAGCTGGCAACAGAATTTTGACCAGATCGCGGTTCCAGCGACCACGCAAGCCCCAGAGGTTTTCTGCAACCACCAGTGTTGCGCTCAGTGGCACCGAAAGGACTCCGGTCAGCAAGGCCGTTCCCAGCACTCCGCCCCAATATCCAGCGTTGTATCCGATGTCCACTACGGTGTTTTCGGCAATGAAAAAGCCCAGAAAGCCTCCCAGACCTCCAGCAAGGGCGGCGGGCAACCAGGCGGTTGAAGCTCGGGTCATGGCAACTTCTCCATACGTTCCATTACGCGGTCAGGGAGGCTCATGTTCCGCTGATCCGCCGGATTTCTTCATCCGAAAGGGGAATGTCTGCGCTTTTCACCGTCTGGGTTTTGGCCCCGATGCGCAGGGTTTTGCTGGTGGAAGCAGTCAATCCCTGACCTGCCCCCAGTTCCTGCAAGGCGCGGTCCAGAGCCTGCGTCATGGTGTGGTTTCCAAGGCGTTTGGTGACTTCTCGGGCCAGTTGCAGGGTTTTTTGGGCTTGCTCTGGGTTGCTCTGGGATTCGTGGATCGCCTGTGAAAGCAAGCCCTCGACATTGCGCTGCTGCACAAATTGCATCACTTCAGGTTTCAGCTTGCCAGCCACCTCCTCCTGAGAGGTGAATTCCGCCACCACATCGATGGGAGGAAGTTCGCCAGTGAACTGCGCTCCCGGCACCTGATAGGTGATTCCCAGTTGGGCCAGACGGATGCGGGCGGGGGGTCTTGCAGGCAAAGTGAACTCCAGAATGAAAGAAGCTCCGCCCTGACCGCCCAGATTGCCCAGAGCAAAGGGCTGCTTGGACAGGTCCACTTCGGTCTGGGTGGGAAAGACCCGTGTGATGCGGCCCAGAGTCACCTCCCGCACGGTTTTCACGCTCAGGTTCACCTGTGTGACCACTTCGGAAACGCTTTGCCTGAGGTCGCCCAGCAAAGCAGCGGGCAGATCTGAGGCCCTGACAGCTGGAGGTTGCGGATGTTGATGGTCCGGGACCACATCCATGGGTTTCCCCTGCGTCTGGTCGGTGATGGAAATCAAGAGTTCGGTGTTGACCTCATCTCCCACCCCGACGGTGGTGACAGGAATGTGTTGCTCGGCCAGCAAGCGGGTTTCACTCTGGACCAGATTTTCATCCTCGGTCTGGCCATCGGTCAAAAGCACCATGCGTGTGACCCCGGACTGGTTTTGCAAAAGTTCACGCCCGAGGGTCATCCCGGCTCCCATGTGCGTTCCACCAAAGTGCCATTCCAGACGCTCTGCTGCTGCCAGCAGTTTCACCCTTTGCTGTCCACTGGTCAGGCCAGCAAGCACAGACGCCCGATCATCAAACTGCACAATGCTCAGTTGGTCCTCCGGGATCAGCAATCCCGAGGTCAGGATGTTCTGCAGGGACTCAATCACCAGATCCATCTTGTTGCGCACCTTGGAAGCTTCAGGGGCAGTGACCCCTTCACGCATGCTGCCCGAAGTGTCCACCACAAACGCCACCCTGAGTGGGGCTCTGGCCTTCAGGGCCGATTCGTCGGGCTTGAGGGTCAGCAGCACGAACAATTTCTGCTGCTCCTGATGGGCCAGCAGGTGGTCGCGGTGAAGCTGCAGGTGGGCGGTGAGCATGGGGGTATTTTACTTCGCCAAGGGCCGAGAGCCGAGGGCCGAGGGCACATCTGTAAAGCCAAGGCGAATGCTTCATGCCCAAACAGCCTCTTGCCAAAGGCTTGTCCTTGCACCCTGCCCTCGGCTCTCGGCCCTCAGCGCTCGGCAAACAAAAAAGCCCCCCAGAAACTTCCTGAGGGACTTTTTCGCTTAAAACTTCAGTAATTCACAGCTTCCAGCTTTCCAATCGAGACATTGGCAGTGTTGGCGGTGATGGTGAGGGTCTTGCTGCCTGCACCTACGTTGGCGAAGTCCACATTGATGGTCTGGCCTGCGCCAATCGAGAGGGGGACGCTCACGCCGTTGAAGTTGACGGTGAATCCAGAGCTGGGTGCGGTGCTGTTCGAGGTGATCAGGAAGCGCACGTTGCTGGTGGCACCCACGGTCAGGGTGTAAGATTTGCTGGTTCCGCTGGCGATGCTGCCCACGTTGGTGCTGATCACGCCGGGGATGGTGGTGGAGGTGTTGTTGGTGGTCACCGAAATCTCACTGGTGAAGGCGGAGGCGTTGTTTTTGGCGTCCAGAGCACGCACTTTGATCAGGTAGGTGGCTCCGGCGGTCAGGCCAGAAACGGTGGCACTGTTGGTGGTGGGGCTGGAATTCAGGACCCCGTTGACATACACCTCGTACTTGGCCACTCCACAGTTGTCCGTGGATGCCGTCCAGCTCAGGGAGATGCTGCTGGTGGTTTTGCTGGGTGCCGTGAGGCCAGTGGGCACAGAGGGAGCAGTGGCATCGGTGTCACAGGGGGTGCCTCCGGTCAGGTTGCTGCCCGAGATGCTGCCAATCACCACGCTGTCCGACTTGGCAGTGATCACGATGTTCTTGGTTCCGACTGTCACGTTGGGGAAGTCGGCGATCACGGTCTGTCCGGCGTCCACAGCAAGGTCATAGTTGGTGCCGTTAAAAGAGACATTGATCAGTCGGCTGTTCACCGAGGAGGTGCTCTGGATGCTCAGGCGGTAGGTGCCTGCACTGGTCACATTGACGGGGAAAGTCTTGCTGGTGCCGTTGGCGATGGCTCCGCCGTTGCTGGTCACGGTGCCGGGCAGGTTGGGGGTGGTGACCGCAGCGGTGGTGTAGCTCACTTCGGTGTTGAAGGGAGACAGGTTGCCTTTGGCGTCTTTTGCCCGCACTTTGAACAGGTAACTGGTGTTGGCGGTCAGTCCCGTGATGGTGGTGCTGGTGCTGGTCACGGTGGCTTTCAGCACGCCGTTCTGGTACACCTCGTAAGCACTCACTCCGCAGGTGTCAGAGGAGGCTCCCCAGCTTAAAGACAGGCTGGTGTCGGTCTTGCTCGGGTTGCTGAGGGCTCCGGGGGTGGTGGGTGCGGTGGCATCGGTGTCGCAGGGGTTGGGGGCAGAGGTGGTGACAGACAGGTCAGCAGTGAAGGCAGACAGGTTTCCAGCAGCGTCTTTTGCACGCACCTTGAAGGTGTAGGCGGTGTTGGCGGTCAGGCCCGTGATGCTGGCGGTGGTGCCACTCACGGTGGTCTTGAGGGCACCGTTCTGGTACACCTCGTAAGCACTCACTCCGCAGTTGTCAGAGGAGCCCGTCCAGGACAGGTTCACACTGGTGCTGGTTTTGCTGGGAGAAGTCAGTCCGGCTGGAACGGTGGGGGCAGAAGTGTCGGTTCCGCAGGGGTTGCTGCCCTGACTGGAAAGCACCTGTTTGGGTCCGACCACCATGCTGTACCCATCGGAGAAGTTGACGGTCACGTTGGCAGTGCCGGGGTTGTAGGCCACGTAAGTCTTGCTGGTGCCTTTCTTGAAGACCCCGTAAGTCGGGATGTTGGCTGTGACGGTGGCATCCACCTGACCCATCGCATTCAGGCTGTGCAGGAACTGGTAAGTGCGGGCCTTGCTGTCCCCCTCCTCGGGGGTGTAGGTGCTGGCCTGAGCGTTGAATTTGCTGATGGCTCCAGCAGCATCGTACATGGCGTAGACCGACCAGAAAATGTCCTTCCAGACGTTGGGTTCACGGCCCAAAAAGTCATAGTTGGTTTTCAGGTAGTTGGGGTTGCGCCCGAGGTACAGGCTTCCGGCCTGAATGGGCAGGAAGTTGATGCCCTGAATCATCTCTTTTTCGCCAGAGAACCATGTGGAGTACGCGCCACCATCGCCCCACACCATGCCCACAGCAGGTTTGTTGAACCCGGCAGGGAAGACCCCACCACTCTGGTTGAACCAGTACTGCTCAATGGCGGTGGTTTCGTTGGTGTACAGGAAGATCCCGAGGTCCCGAATGGCGGTGTTGCCGGTCACTGCGCCCCATTGCACCAGAGCGGAGGAGAAGTTCATGTCTTCGCTGGAAGACTCCTGATTGTTTCCGGCAGCAAATCCTGAGTGCCCAGCAGCCCATGAGTGTCCTGCGTAGGGATCGAAGTTTCTCAGGCGGGGGAACTGGCTGGTGTTGGTGGTCCAGTTGGCTGCGTCCATGATCAGGTCGTTGATGCTGGCCCCCCAGGTTTTGCCTCCGGGAGTGGCGCCACTGGCCCAGTTGGGACGGTACTTGGCCAGCATGGCAGCAGCCTTGATGAAGTATCCCCAGTGGAAGTGGTGGTCGTTCAGTTCCTCTTCGCTGCCGTAGCCCTGAGGGTAGCCAATCAAGGTGCCCCAGGTGCTGTTGTAGTAGAAGTAGTTGGGTCCGACCCCATCCAGCCAGTCCTGCAACACCCTCTGGATGGCGTCAAGGAAAGCGGTTTGTGCTGCCGTGTTGCCCACCTGTTCGGCCAGAGGGACCAGTTCGGCCAGTTTACCCAGCCCTTTGCCCACCCAGTAGGAATCTCCGGTGGGGTTCAGGGTGGCAGAGGTGTTGGCTTCGTTCACGTAGGCGGCCAGTTGGGTTTTGCTGAGGGTGTTGGCTGCGCCGTTGTCCGGCAGGTAAGGCAGGACCCCCTGAAACTTCTGGCTCATGGTGAAGGTGTTGGTGCCCTTCACCACTTTCATTTCCCCTCTGGGGGAAACGTAGGTGTAAGCGGTGTTGACGCTTGCCGAGTTCATCCACTGGTGGCGGTACAGGGCCTGCACGGTTCCGGTGGTGGTGCCTTCTCTGGCGGTGGTGGTCACGTTGAAGGTGGTGGTCAGGGTGGCAGTGGATGCGTTGTAGTTCCAGCTCACGGTGCTGCCGGTCACGAAGTTGTAGGCGTACTGCTTGTAATCATTGAGGGTGGCGACGGTGTTGTCGGGCAGCACAGCCACCGAGTAGTAATCCTTCCCAGCCAGAGTGGAGGTTGCCACAGTGTTGTTCAGGTTCCAGGTGGCTCCGGTGGGTGCAAAAATGCCGTAGTGCTTGCCATTGACCGTGACCCCGAGGACGTTCCCCTGATTGCTCCACACGGTGGGGGTGGCAATGAAGGTGATCTGGGCATCCCCTCCGGTTTTGGTGGCATACACGAAAGGCAAGCCGTGACCGAAGGTGGTTTTCAGGGTGCGGGTTCCATCGCTGAAATGGCTGGTGACAGTCCAATCGCCATAATCGTCTGCTTTGACATCCGGGGAATTCAGCCCGGCCACCCCAATGGTCAGGTCTGGGTTGTAGGAGTACTCGTATTTCTCAAGGCCGGGCGCGCCGACAATTTGCACATTTCTGGGATAGCTGACTTCCAGTCCTCCGCTCTTGGCTTTCATGGCCAGAGGATGGGCGAACATGTTCTCAGAGTAGGTGTTGCCTGCCCAGCGTTTGAACACAATCGAAGACCAGAATTCGTTGGTGGGGGTTTTGCCTTTGGCCAGTGCATTTGCGGTGCTGGCCGGGCTCAGGATCACCCCGTTGTTGTTGGTGGGTCCGCCTTTGGCCCCTGCGGGAGGGGTGGTGCCCCAGTCCTGAGCGGTGACTTCAGAGGTGTTGCTCTGGGGGGCAGAGTAATTGCTGCAACTGGCGAGCAGCAGGGTCAGGCTGAGAAGCAGGGTGGAACGGCCATTTTTCGACATGCAGAACCTCCTGTCCAGTGGGTGACTGGACTGAGAACGTTTTCAGTTTGTGCAGACAGTGGGGTTTATCTCCGGTGATACCGGGTGGATTCACGGACCATCAGGGTCACAGATACAGGGGACATCTCGGATTCGTTGTTCTGCAAACGTGTCAATAAAGTTTGAGCCGCAATTTCTCCCATCTCGAAAAGGGGCTGGTGCACAGAAGTCATGGGAGGCAAAGCAAAACGGGAAGCGGGCAAATCGTCATAACCGACCAGAGAAACATCCTCTGGGACACGGATTCCGCGTCGGTACAGGGCCAGTCTGGCCCCGTAAGCCATCTGGTCGTTGGCGGCAAAAATCGCACTGAAATGGATGCCCGAAGACACCCAGCGTTCCACCGCCAGAATGCCCGAGGGTTCGTTGAATTCCCCCTCGTAGACCAGCTCTGGATCGAAAGGAATGCCAGCTTCAGAGAGGGCTTTGCGGTAACCTTCGAAGCGCTCCATGGCGTCTTTGTGGGAAGCGATGCCTGCAAGGTGGGCAATGCGTCTGTGCCCGAGGTCCAGCAAATGGCGGGTGGCCAGATAAGCCCCCTCAAGGTCATCCACGCGCAGGCAACAATGCTCCAGTCCGGGCACGTCACGGCCAATCAGGATCAGGGGAAAACGCTCACTGAGCGCATGCAACTGTTGTTCCGGTAATCTTCCTCCCAGAATGATGAGGCCGTCCACCTGACGGCGAATGAGGGCGGCAACTGCACTGGCTTCATCCTGTGCTTCCCAGTGACCATTCACAAAGATCGGCTGGTACCCTGTCCCTGAGAAACCCACATCAATGCCCCGCGACACTTCACTGTAAAAAGGAGAGGCAATGTCTTGCGTCAGAACCCCGACCGTCATGGACCTGCCACGCACCAACCCCTGCGCACTGGCGTTGGGTTCATAGCCCATCTGCTCGATGACGTCCAGCACCTTCTGGCGCTTCTCGCCCCGAACCAGAGGTGCATTGTTCAGGATGCGAGAAACCGTGCTGATCGACACACCAGCCTCTCGGGCAATGTCTTTGATGGTGACATTTCGGGTCATGGGATTCCTCTCTGGCAGAACGTTGTGCCAGCAGATGTGGGATGGATTGAGGATGTAAGGCCAATGTAATCCAAAATGAAAACGTTGTCAATAGCTTTACCGATAAAAAATGCATATGGTAAGGGGGGAAAGAAATGCCGAGGGCTGAGAGCCGAGGGCCAAGGGCAAAAAAGGCTTTGGCATCAGCAATACAGGGTGAGGCGCGCCTCGCCCCTACAAATTCCCTTGACCCTTTTGTAAACGTATTGCAGGATGCTCTCGGCTCTCGGCTCTCGGCTCTCGGCTTGCAAATCCTGTACCCTGCTTACCATGAACCTCCTCGACTGGCTTTTTGCAAGACAGAGCAGCATCAAACCCGGTCTGGAACGCATCCAGAGCCTGCTGGAATTGCTGGACCATCCCCAGAGCAGCTTTCAAACCGTGCTGGTGGGAGGCACCAATGGAAAAGGCTCCACCAGTGCCACCCTTGAGACCATCTTGCGTGAAAATGGGATTCAGACCGGACTGTTCACCAGTCCGCACCTGACCCGTTTTGCAGAGCGCTTCAAGGTTTCAGGTCAGGAAATCCCTGATTCAGAAGTGATTCAGGCCTTAAAAGACCTCAAACCTCTGGCTGAAAAAACCGAAGCCAGTTTCTTTGAAATCATCACGGCTCTGGCTTGTGTGCTGTTCAAAGCCAGAGGGGTGCAGGTGGCGGTCATGGAAGTGGGCATGGGTGGGCGTTTTGATTCCACCAACGCTCTGGACCCGGTGCTCAGCATCATTGCGAGCATCGGACTGGACCACATGCAGTTTCTGGGAGACACCCACGCCAAAATTGCCTTCGAGAAAGCCGGAATCATGCGTCCCCAGAGGCCCACCCTGACCGGAGCCACCGGAGAAGGTCTGGAAGTGCTCAGACAGCAGGCCCTCATTCGGGGCAGTGGTTTGCATGTGCTGGAAGAAGACCTGCAATTCTCTGGCCTTGCAAATGGTTGGGAGGGGATTTCAGTGACCGTCCAGACCCCTTTTGGGACAGCCCAAACCCAATCCAGTTTGATGGGCAGCTATCAAATGCGGAACACAGCACTCGCGGTCAGTGCAGCTCTGGCCCTCGGACACAAGGTCCCAGAGCGCTTGCAGGTCCAGTGGCCCGGACGGATGGAGCAGATTCACTGGAACGGCAAAGACATCGTGCTGGATGGTGCCCACAATCCAGAGGGGGCACAGGCTCTGGTGGCGGCTTTGCAAGCTCTGGGCATTGAAAAAATGCCAGTGGTGTTTGGTGCAGCAGCAGACAAGGACCTCTCTGGTGTGACAGAAACCCTGCAGCAGATCGCCTCAGAAGTGATCCTGACCCGCGCTGTGCTGAGTCCCAGAGCGGCAGACCCTGAAAGCCTGAAAACGTACATCAGTGTTCCGGTTCAGGTGGCAGCAACACCACAGGAAGCTCTGGACCTGTTGCCCGAGGGAAGGTCTCTGGTGGCCGGAAGCCTGTACCTGATTGGAGAGGTGCGTCCCCATTTGCTGGGGGAAGCCCTGGAGGACCGGGAAAGGTGGCAATAGGGGCTGCGCCCCGCCGAGGGCCAAGGGCACAGGGCCGAGAGCAAAAGAAGCACTTTGGTCAAGGTTTTCAGGACCATATCCAATCCTGCTTGACCCTTTCTGATGGGGATGGCATCAGGCTCTCGGCTCTCGGCTTCAGTGCGACTCACGCGTAGCCCCTACAAAGACCTGCTGCCCTCTGCCTCTTATAAATAAGCTTTTTCACTTACCCCCCTGATTTTCTAGACATGGTATGTTTTGCCCATGGATGCAATCAAAGAATTGAAAACCCTGCTGGGTCAAATCAGCGACCTGAATGCCGCAATGGGCCTGATGAGCTGGGATCAGGAAACCTACATGCCAGAGAAGGCTGCCGATGTGCGTGCCCAGCAAATGGCCACCCTTGCCCGACTCTCCCACGAGATGACCACCAGTGACCGTCTGGGGCAACTCCTCGAAGACCTCAAGGGTTTTGAGGATGCCCAACCCGAGGGTTCCATGGAAGGGGCCATGGTCCGTGAAGCCCGCCGGGATTACGCCAACGCCACCAAACTGCCCGTGGAGTTTGTGGAGCGTGCCACCCTTGCCCGCAACCGTGCCCACCACGCATGGATCAAAGCCCGCAAGGAATCCAACTTCGGGATGTTTCAGGGGAACCTGCAAGAAATGCTGGACATTGCCCGCGAAGGTGCAGAACTGGTCGGCTACGAGGAGCACCCTTACAATGCTGCTCTGGACGATTATGAGCGCGGAGCCAAAGTCAGCGAAATCAAAGAAACCTTTGCCAACCTGCGCGACCAGACGTTGCCCCTCCTTCGTGCCGTGATCGAGGCTGGCGATGCCACCGATTACAGCGTTCTGAACCGTCCTCTGGCAGCTGAAAAGCAAAAGGCTTTTGCCCTCAAAGTGGCACAGGACCTCGGGCTTTCCCCAGAGTTCTCCCGTCTGGACACCACCACCCACCCTTTCCAGACCAATTTCTCCACCAACGACATCCGCATCACCACCCGTTACGACGAAGGATACTGGCCCACGGCCCTTTATGGTGTGTGGCACGAAACCGGGCACGGATTGTACGAGCATGGTGTGGGTGCTGCTCTGGAGCGCACCAACCTTGCCCGAGGCACCAGTCTGGGCATCCACGAAAGCCAGTCCCGCATGGTGGAGAACATGATCTGCCGTTCCAGAGCGTTCTGGCAGCACTACGCCGAAGACTTCAAGCGTTTTGCCCCTGAAGTGGCTTCAGACCTGAGCGCCGAAGACCTGTACCGCGCTGTGAACCGTGTGGAACCCAGCCTGATCCGTGTGGAAGCCGATGAACTGACCTACAACTTCCACATCATGCTGCGTTTTGAGCTGGAACTGGCCATCTTTGAGGGCAGCCTTGCTGTCAAGGACCTGCCAGAGGCATGGAACCAGAAAATGCAGGACTACCTTGGTGTGACCCCTCCCAACGATGCACAGGGGGTTTTGCAAGACATCCACTGGTCTTCCGGTTTGATCGGCTATTTCCCCACCTACTCTCTGGGGAACCTGTACGGTTGCCAGCTCTGGAATGCAGCTTCCAGAGACCTCGGGGACATGGATGAACTGATTGCCCGTGGTGAGGCCCGCAAGATCATGGAGTGGATGCGCGACAACGTTCACCAGTACGGAAAAATCTACACCCCCCGTCAATTGATCGAGAAAGCCACGGGCGATTCCCTCAAAGCCGATCATTATGTGGATTATCTGAACAAGAAGTACCGGGATGTGTACGGCATCTGAATACATAACGTTTTTGTTACACTTTGACTCAAAAATGCCTTAAAAAGAGCAGCAAATCGAAAAGACGCCCAATTGGGCGTCTTTTCTTGGATTCTGTTCATTGTGAAATGGGTGCAAATGGAACCTTGGGAGTGGGCAAAGCGTGTTCAGATCACCAGACGGCGAGGAAGGGGGAAGAGTGTGCGCTTGCGCACAGGTGCAGGAACAGCAGATTCTGTTTCCAGCACATAGTAATTGATCAGGTACATGCGGGTGGCGTGCAGCCAAGCCTGTGCCAATTCTGCGTGGGGATGCTGACGTTCTTTCAGTGCTCTGGCACTGCGCAAAAGGTGTTCTTCGAGGTCCCGCAGGGCATTTTTGCCGCCCTGGTTGTCTGCCTCGATCAGGGCGTTGAGCACGGTGGTGGGGTGGGCCTGCCCTTTCTTCAAAGTGTCGGCAATCGTCTCAAGTACGCGCATAAAACTGCTCCTTTCGCATAAAAAACCGTTCTTGTTTATGATATTAGCATAATCTGTAGGCTGTTTCAAGAACTTAAAATTTGTATTCTGTATTGACCGTAGTTGACGGCTCTGCTATCCTACGGATAGGAGCGACTTTTAAGTTCAAAGCAGAACGAGAAGATGCCCGGGAGTCTGATAGAGGAGGATCACATGAAACTGAGCGAACGTTTACGTGAACTCCGCGCAGAACGGAATTTGAGGCTCAAAGACGTGGCTGCCATCGCTGGCATCAGCGTCCCCTACCTCTCCGACCTGGAGCGCGGAAGAACCAATCCGAGCCTGGATACCTTGCAAACCCTTGCCACCGCTTACAACATCACGGTGCATGACCTGCTGGAATCCGTAGAATTCTACGGTCTCAATACTGATGGTGCACTTCCCAAAGGCCTTGCCGATCTGGTTGCAGATCCGGTTCTGGGCGGTCAACTGACCCCCGACTGGGTGCGCACCCTGAGCCGCATTGAACTGCGTGGAAAGCGCCCCAGAGACAAGCAGGACTGGTACGAAATCTACCTGCACCTCAAGCGGATTCTGGAATAATTCCCAGAAAAACAAGAACGTCGCTTTGAGGGCGACGTTTTTTGTTGTGTCAAGCATTCAGCGGTCAGCCATCAGCGTTCAGCAAAGACACTGCACTGCTTCAGCAAGAACCGCTTGGCCTTGCGCCTTCTGCTTTCAGCCTTCTGCTAAGTGTTGTAGTACATCTCAAATTCTTTGGGCGTGGTCTGCATGCGGAAGGCTTCAGCCTCTTCGCGTTTCAGGTCAATCCAGGTGTCCAGAAAATCCTTGGTGAACACATCGCCCACCCGCAGGAATTCATCGTCGGATTCCAGTTCGTCCAGAGCCTCATCAAGGGTCCGGGGCAAGGTTTTGATGCGCCTCGACTCTCTGGCAGACAGGGAGTACACGTTTTTGTCCATGGGGGTGGGGGGTTTCATGCCCTGACGGATGCCGTCCAGACCTGCCATCAGGATGGCACTGAACGCCAGATAAGGGTTGGCGCTCGGGTCGGGGGCACGGTACTCGATGCGTTTGTCGTGGGCATATTGTGGCCCTTTGTAGAACGCAGGAATCCTCACCACCGCTGAACGGTTGCCTGCGCTGATCACCAGATTGACCGGGGCTTCATAACCCGGCACCAGACGGCGGTAACTGTTCACGCTCGGGTTGGTCAGGGCAGAGAGGGCCGGACCGTGGTACAGCAAACCTGCTGCATAGCTCATGGCGAGTTCTGAAAGTTCGGCGTAGCCCTCTGGATCGTAAAACAGGGGCTCTCCATCTTTCCAGAGCGATTGGTGGCAGTGCATCCCTGAACCGTTGTCCCCATAAAAAGGTTTGGGCATGAAGGTGGCGGTTTTTCCTGCCCTGAACGCGGTGTTTTTCACCACGTACTTGTACCTGAGCACCTGTTCAGCAGAGGTCAGCAGCGGAGCAAAACGCATGTTGATTTCCATCTGGCCTGCACTGGCCACTTCATGCTGGTGCACCTCGATGGGGATGCCCAGAGATTCCAGATGCTTGACCATGTCGCTGCGCAAGTCCGAATAGCGGTCTGCTGGAGGCAGAGGGGCATATCCGGCTTTTGGAGGCAGATGGTACCCATCCCCCTGCGTTCTTGTGGTCCAGACGGTGCCTGGCGCATTCACTTCAAAGAAACTGGAGTAAGGGGTGACTGCATAACCCACGCTGTCCAGCACAAAGAACTCCACCTCTGGTCCGAATTGGACAGTGTCTGCAATGCCAGTGGAACGCAGGTAGGTTTCTGCGTTGCGTGCGATGGTGCGTGGATCCCTCTGGTAGGGGAGACCGGTTTCAGGCTCGATCACATGGCAGGTGACCATCAGGGTTTTGTGTTTGGAAAAAGGGTCCAGACAGGCGGTGTCCAGCTCTGGAACCAGCAACAGGTCTGACTTGTCGATGTCGCGAAACCCTTTCACCGAAGACCCATCAAAGGCGATGCCTGCCTGAAGCACTTCTGGTGTGAGGTGTCTTAACGGCAGGGTGAAATGGTGCTCCTGACCGGGCACATCCACAAAGCGCACATCCAGAAAGTCGATGTTTTCTTTGTGCATGTGTTGCAACAACTGCTCTGGGGTCTGAAACATGTCTGGTTTAGGCCTTTCCAGAGGGAATGTTTGAGGTTTTCTGGCAGAGCGTATGAAAAATCATGCACAAGTATAAGAAATTTTTCAAAAAAAGGTCAATCCATTGGTCTATTTTTGCAGAGTGTGCTCAAAAACTTGGATGAATTGTCGGAAGCAAAAAAAGAGCCCCAGAGGAGCCCTTGATGTGCAGCATGTGGAATCAGAACAGTTTGCTGATTTCAGCAAAGTCGCTCTGGGAAAGGGCCAGAGCAGCCTGAAAAGCCTTCTGATCGTCTTTCTGAATGGCGGCTTCCATGTCTTTCAGGTGTTGAGAGAAGCTGGCAGCCAGTTTGGGGTTTTTGGCTTCCACAGTGGCCTTGAGCAGGTTCCAGCGTTTTTCAGCCCCTTCCAGAGATTCCAGACCTTCGGCCATTTCCCCTTCACCGATGTACTCATCGTTGGTGGCAGAAAGCCCGAGACCCAGCAAGCGCAGGTTCTCTGCATCAGGATTGCTGTGGGCCATCTGGAAGCTGGCAATCACTTCATCGGCCAGTTTGCTGTAATCGTCAATGCTGACCTGATTGAGCTGGGCCAGTTGCAGTTTCTCGATGTTTTTTGCAGCTTCAGGAGAAATCTTTTTGGCTTCAAAGACAGCTCTGGACAGAAACCCCACGGCATCCTGATATTCGCCGGGATTGCTCTGGGTGCCACCCTCCATGCCTGCTGCGTAGTCCCCTTTGGAACTGGTCACCAGATTGCTGGTCAGGGCAATGTAGAAGTTGGTGTCTGCACCTGCAATGGCGGCATCGTAGGCTTTGTCCCATGCGCCTTCCAGCAGCTCATCCACGATTTCAGCGTACTCTGCGGGCGCAACCGTGCCGGGTGCATGCATGATTTCGTGCAGGGAGGCTTCAAAGGGTTTGACCAGCTCTGGAGCCACCTGAGGCTGGATCTTGTCCCACAACTCTTCCAGAGAGTGTCCAGCATGCTTTTTGCCCCATTTGAGGCTTCCAGCGTTGTAATTGGACACACTGGCGAACAGGTGGCCGCGCATCAGGTCAAGGTGGGTGGCAAGGTCCAGATTGGCCGCAGTGGCGGAACCAAGGATCAGGGCAGTCAGGGCAGTCAGGCGTTTCAGCATGCCTTTGAGCTTAAAGTCACTTTTTTAAAATGTCAAGTAATCTGATCGGATTAATCGGATATGATTCTGGTGCAACTCAGATCACTTTAGGCAGGTTTGCTAAAAGCAGGATGAATTCATGGGATGCCACAAAAGGGGGACGAGGCATGCCTCGTCCCCTCCAAAGCCTCTGATGCTCTTAAAGAATTCGTTTCCCGAGCAGGCTTCCAGCCATCTCCACCATCACCTGAGCGGTGCGGTTCTTGTCGTCCAGAATGGGATTGACTTCCACGATGTCCATGCTGGTGATTTTTCCACTGTCTGCAAAAAGCTCCATCAACAGGTGGGCTTCGCGGTAGGTGAGGCCCCCTTCCACAGGGGTGCCCACGCCGGGAGCAAGGGTGGGGTCCAGACCGTCTGCATCGAAAGACACATGGATGCGTTTCAGGTGCCCGAGTTTCTGCAAGGTTTCAGAAGCAATTCTGGAAATGCCTTTTTCATCCACGTCGCGCATGGTGTAGACCTTCACGCCGTGTTCTTTGATCAGGCGTCGTTCTTCAGTGTCCACGCTGCGGATGCCGATCATCACGATGTCCTCTGGGCGGATGTTCCACTCTCCAGCAATCGAAAGCAGTTTTTCATGTCCGATGCCACACAGGTGGGCCACGGGCATGCCGTGGATGTTTCCGGTGGGGCTGGTTTCGGGGGTGTTGAAATCGGTGTGGGCATCCACCCAGATCAGTCCGGTGCGTTCTCCTCTGGCGCATCCAGCCACGGTGCCCATGCTGACCGAGTGGTCTCCGCCCATGCAGATGGGAAAAACACCCTCTGGCAGTTCCATGAGGGTGTCGTAGGTGCGTTTGCAGGCGTCGTAGATGGGGTCCAAAAAGACCATCCCTGACTGTTCCAGAACATTGAAGGTGTCTGCAATCTCCACAGCGATGTTCCCGAGATCGGTCACCGAATGCCCGAGTTCTTGCAGGTGTTGTTTGATGCGTGCATTTCTGAGGGCACTTGCCCCCATGTCCACACCCCGGCGTCCGGCCCCGAGGTCCATTGGGATTCCAAGAATGGCAACTTCCATGCATTCGAGTGTAACACGCCAAATCGGGTATTCATAATGTCTGAAACAATATTTTTAAAACCCAGAAAAAGCCCGTGAAAACTGTATATTCAAATGCATATTCACACTGATTTGACCCGGAGAGGGTAAAAAGCATACACTTATATGATGTCTGTGAATCGCGCTAATCCCGCCATTCGCCTGTCCCGCATCCTGAATATGCCTGGAGAAGAGGTCACCGACTCGGGGACTTTTGATCTTCTGAATTATGAACAGAGTGGCGAAGAAGTCACCCTGCAAGTGCAAGACGGGCGTTATAAAGTTACCGCCAGCAATGTTGGAGATGACCGTTTCTGGCTCTCTGGCACTGTGGAAGCCACCCTGTTTCAGGACTGTGCCCGCTGCCTGAGGCCCACCCCGGTCCCGGTCAAAGCCACACTGGGCATCCTGATGGAGTACAGCCCCAAAGTGGAACTCCCTTACCTCGACGAAGGAGAGGCCGGAGAAGAAGTCATCAAGTTTGGTGATCCCATCTTCAACCTCGGGGACATTTTTGTGGAAAACCTGCTCATCAATGTGCCCTTTGTGGTGCTCCACGATGAGAACTGCAAAGGCCTTTGCCCGATCTGCGGCATCGACCTCAACCCGGACAGCGGTCAAACCTGCCCTTACGACACCTGCCCCAGAGTGGCCCAGGAAAAAGACAGCAAAAATCCCTTTGGTGCTCTGAAAAACCTGGACCTCCCTGATGAGTGAACTGACCCACTTCGAAAACGGCTCCCCTAGGATGGTGGATGTGGCCCAGAAGCCCACCACCACCCGCACTGCCGTTGCCGAAGCCATCATCATGCTGCCAGAGCCTGCACAGGAGGCACTGCAGAACAACCCCAAGGGCGACCCACTGATGGTCGCCCAGATTGCTGGAATCATGGGGGCCAAAAAAACCAGTGACCTGATTCCGCTCTGTCACCCTCTGGCCCTGAAAAAAGTGGGGGTGCACATCGAGCCCCACGAGCAGGGCCTGCGCATCGAAGCCACCGTGAAAACCGAAGGCCAGACCGGAGTGGAAATGGAAGCCCTGACCGCCGCCAGTGTGGCCGCCCTGACGGTGTACGACATGCTCAAAGCGGCGAGCAAAGGGATCGAGATCCTGCACATCCGCCTGCTCTCCAAGACCGGTGGCAAAAGCGGCGATTACCACGTGGATCGAAACGCAGAGGAGTAACGTGAAAGCAGCCCTGTTAGACACCTTCCAAAAAGACAACCTGGCCTTCTGGACCGCATTTTTAAAAGACCT
Source organism: Deinococcus misasensis DSM 22328 (assembly GCF_000745915.1). NCBI lineage: Bacteria > Thermotogati > Deinococcota > Deinococci > Deinococcales > Deinococcaceae > Deinococcus > Deinococcus misasensis. The sequence continues at coordinate 6,608 of NZ_KN050781.1, read as the reverse complement.
TGATCTGGAACTGGTCTTGCCCCGCAACTCGGAGCAAGAAGCCCTCGAACTGGGCCGAGAAAGCCTGCCCACCGAGCCGCGCCACATCCAGTTTGCCGTGGGTCGCCTGATTGACTTTCACATGCAGGGCGCAGACGTGCTGGTCCCCAGACCCGCCGAAGTGGTCGGAGACAAAATCGATGCCAACCCATGGCTCACGGAGTTCCCTCTGGTGGTCAATTACCGCCTGAGCCTGCCCCGTCCCGAGCAACTCCCCACCTTCGACGAAGAAGAGATCCAGCGTGCCGCGATCACTCTGGGCACCCGTCTCACCAGCAACCCCCAGAGGGCACGCATGGCTTGGGAGCGTCACCGCATCCTGCTGAAGCCCCGCCGCAAAGAACTGGTCACTGAAATTGCAGGCTACCGCACAGTTGCCGTGATTGCTCCCCGTTACTTGCTGCAGCAAGACATCCACATGGCACCCGTTCTGGAAACCCTGCGTGAATACGGCCTGCATCCGGTGCTTTCCAGCGATCTGGACCGCAAAGAAGCTTTGGGTCGTTCAGCCCGTGTGGATGTGAAAACCTCCACGGACATCGAGCAGGAACTGGCCGGATCCCTCAACCTTCTGGACGGCAAAGGCTTTGTGCGTGGTGTGATTTTCCTTGTCCCAGAGCGTTCTGAGGCCCACGAGAAGTTCGTCAAAGGCCTGATCAAAAAGACCCGCAAGCCTGCGGTGGTTCTGTCGATGCAGGACACCTCTGGCATTGTTGATGCAGCTCAGGTGCAACTCTTCGCCGAGAAGCTCGGGCAGTACAATGAAGCTTGAGGGAAACACCCATGGATAAAATTCTTGCCGCACCCGTCAATTTCTGGCGCTGGCTCAACAGCAAAGATCCCCGCCCCGGTCTCAACAAAGACAAGATCATCCGTTTGCTGGTCAAGGCTTTCTTGTTTGCAATGGTGATCAACTTCATCGTGGTGGGCCTTGCTGCGCTCAAAGTGCCGTACATGAACACCTTCTGGGGCCAGACCCTGGTGATGTTGCTGGTCTACATCCCCTTCTTGCGCTGGTTCATGATCGACATGACCCCTGCCCCTGCACGTGGAAAAGCTGTAGCCAACAGCAAAGACGGCAAAAAGTTCAAGAAAACCGACAAAAAGCGCAAATTCGCTGGAGTCAAAGGCAAAGGTCCACGCTTGCGGTAAGTGAACATGCCCTTTCAGGGGCATTGTTTGCAGAAGGACGAAGGCAGAAGGCCAAAAGCAGGTCAAGCCTTCGCCTTCCACTTTTGGCTTGCTCAAAGCAAACCCTGAATCTCACACACTTCAAAATTTTTTTGCTATACTTTCATTTGCTGCCTTTTAAGGCTCGAGTCTCAAGGAGAAACGCTCATGGCTAAACACCCCGTACCCAAGAAGAAAACTTCTAAATCCAAACGCGACATGCGCCGCAGCCACCACGCTCTGGTTGTCCCCAACCTCGTGGACTGCCCCAACTGCCACAGCAAGAAACTGCAACACCACGTTTGCAACGAGTGTGGCTACTACGACGGCAAACAAGTTCTGAGCGTCTGACTTGACCTCGCCTGAACAGTCCCCGAGCAGCCCTGTTCGGGGATGATTTTTTTGTTTGGGGATTTGGACTTGAGCAGGGGATAATGGCCGCATGAAACTCTGCACCCTCAGTGTTGGAACGGCTCTGGAACACCCTTACCAGAGTGGCACGGTCAGCAGTGCCATTCTGAAAAGCCCCACCCTTGAACCCCTCCAATTGACCCAGTTGGGTCTGGTCGGTGACCAGCAGGTGGACACCAAACACCACGGCGGACCGGACAAAGCGGTGTGCGTGTATGCTCTGGAGCACTACATGTTCTGGGCAGAGCGTCTGGGTCGTGAACTTCCTGTGGCTGCGTTTGGAGAGAACTTCACCGTGACGGGACTGACCGAGGATCAGGTGTGCATCGGGGATGTGTACCGGGTCGGAACCACCACCGTGCAGGTGACCCAGCCCAGACAGCCGTGTTTCAAGCTGGCCATGCGTCACGGCATCAAAGATTTTGCAGTTCAGGTGGAGGAGACGGGATTCACGGGCTTCTACCTGCGTGTCCTGCAAGAGGGAACAGTGCAAGCAGGAGACCTGTTCGAGGTGGTGCAAAAAGGGGAGATCCCGGTGCAAGAGGTCAACCAGATTTTGCACCATGAGAAAAAAGACCGTGTGGGAATCGAGCGTTTGATGCAGGATCCCTTTGTGGCAGATTCCCTGAAAAAACAGCTTGCCAAAAGGCTCTGAAGCTGTCTGGATGGGTTTCAAATGCAACATGAAATCCCTGTGAAATAAATTGACCGTCTGGTCAATTTATGATAGTGTGCATTCATCATGAACGCAGGGATCACCGCATTGGGCACCTACGTTCCAGAGCAAGTGGTCACCAACTTTGACCTGGAACAGCGCCTCGACACCACCGACGAGTGGGTTCAGACCCGGACAGGCATCAAACAAAGACACTTTGCGGCAGAAGGGGAATTCTGCTCCACCCTCGCCATCCGTGCTGTGGAAAACCTGCAAGCCCGGTATGGCGAAAACGTCTTGAATGGCGTGGACATGGTGATCGTGGCCACGGCCACCCCGGACGCGATGTTCCCGGCCACGGCTTCTCTGGTGCAGGCCCATTTTGGCCTGAAAGCCGGGGCTTTTGATTTGCTGGCGGCATGCCCCGGGTGGCTTTACGCTGTTTCGGTGGCGCAGGCGTACGTCAAGTCTGGAACCTGCAAGAAAGTGCTGGCCATTGGCGCGGAAACCCTCTCCAGAGTCATCAACTGGGAAGACCGTTCCACTGCTGTGCTGTTCGGGGATGGTGCAGGTGCAGCCATCATCGAGCCTGTGCAGGAAGGATACGGATTCAAGAGCTTTGTGCTTGGCTCGGACGGAACCGGTGCCGACCACCTGCACATGAAAGCCTTTGCCGATTGCCTCCCCAGCGGAGCCAAATTGAGCAACAAGCTGTACATGAACGGCCGCGAAGTGTTCAAATTCGCGGTGCGCGTCATGGACACCGCCAGCCTTGAAGCCATTGAGAAAGCCGGTTTGCAAACCGAGGACATCAGCCTGTTTGTGCCCCATCAGGCCAATGCCCGGATCATTGAATCGGCCCGCGAACGCCTGAAACTGCCCCTGGAACGGGTGGTTTTGACCGTTCAGGATTACGGAAACAACAGCGCTGCCAGCGTGCCTCTGGCCCTGCAGCGTGCTCTGGACGAAGGACGTGTGCAGGACGGAGACAACCTCCTGTTCGTCGCTTTCGGTGCAGGTCTGGCATGGGCCGCCTGCGTGCTCACCTGGGGAGGAAAACAATGATTGCTGCCCTGTTTCCCGGACAGAACAGCCATGCCGTGGGCATGGGAACCCTGATGCGGGATGCTTACCCTGTCGCCAGACAGGTCTTCGAGACCGCCGATCAGGCTTTGCCTGGCATTGTGAACGTCATGCAGGAAGGTCCCCTTGAAGACCTCACCCTGACCGCCAACCAGCAACCTGCTCTGGTGACGGCTTCCATTGCTGCTTACCGCGCATGGCAGGAGTCCACAGGCCTCAAACCCGCCTACGCTGTTGGGCACTCTCTGGGCGAATTTTCGGCCCATGTGGCTGCAGGCACCTTCAGTCTGTTTGAAGCGGTCCAACTGGTGCACAAACGGGGCACCTACATGCAAGAAGCTGTGCCTGTGGGCCTCGGGGCGATGGCTGCCGTGATGGGCGAAGACATTGCCACCATCACCGAAGTGTGCAAAAACACCCCCGGTGTTGCAGAGGTGGCGAATTTCAACGCCCCCACCCAGACGGTGATCTCTGGAGAAGCCAACGCTGTGCAGGCCGCCAGTGCCGAACTGAAAAGCAAAGGCTTTAAGGTGATTCCCCTGAAAGTCTCTGCACCCTTCCACTGCACCCTGATGCAATCGGCCAGAGAAAAACTGGAAACGGATTTGCAAAATGTCCAGTACCAGCAAATGGCTTTCCCTGTGATTGCCAACTTCACTGCACAGGAAGTGACCGACCCCGCAGAAGTGGCTGCCCTGCTTTCTGCACAGGTCACCGGAAGCGTGCGCTTCGTGGAAAGCATCTACAAACTGCGCGACCTCGGGGTCACAGAATTTGTGGAGTTTGGCAGCGGAACCGTGCTGACCGGCCTCCTCAAACGCATTTTGCCGGAAGCCAGAAGCTTCAACATCCACACCCCTGAAGACATTCAAAAATACCTGGAGGCCCACCCATGAAAGTTGCCCTTGTCACCGGGTCCAGCCGTGGTCTTGGAAAAGCCATTGCTCTGGAACTTGCCCAAAAAGGATTCAAAATTGCCGTGCACTACTCGGGTTCTCAGGCCGGAGCAGAAGCTGTTGCCGAAGAAATCCGTGCTGCCGGAGGAGAAGCCCAGACTTTTCAGGCCGACCTCTCCAATAAAGAAGCCGCCGTCAAACTCGTGGATACCGTTGCAGAAGCCATGGGCGGTCTGGACGTGTTGGTCAACAACGCCGGGGTCACGCGAGACGGCCTCCTCATCCGCATGAAAGACGAGGACTGGGAACAGGTCATTCAGACCAACCTGAGTGCCACCTTCTACACCACCCGTGCAGCCGTCAAACGCATGATGAAAGCCCGGTATGGCCGCATCATCAACCTGTCCAGCGTGGTGGGTCTGATGGGCAACCCCGGACAGGCCAACTATGTGGCCTCCAAAGCTGGGGTCATTGGCCTGACCAAAGCCGTGGCCAAAGAGTACGGTGGCCGCGGCATCACTGTGAACGCAGTGGCCCCCGGTTTCATCGAGTCCGACATGACCGCCAAACTCCCCGAGAATGTCCAGCAAGATTACCTCAAGCAGATTCCAGCAGGCCGCTTTGGCAAGCCCGAAGAGGTGGCCAAACTGGTGGCTTTCCTCGCCTCGGAAGACGCCGGATACATCAACGGACAGATCGTGGAAATCAACGGCGGGATGTACTCCCACTGACCCCCACCACAGCCATTGCCAGAGGGTGATGGTTTGATCAGGTCTAACGCAAATCAGAAATTTTGGTGTAAACTACCCCAAGAAATACGGAGGATAACATGAGCGTGTTCGAACAAGTCAAAGAAGTGATCGTGGATAAACTCGGCGTTGAAGCAGACAAAGTGACCCTGGAAGCCAGCTTTGTGGACGACCTCGGCGCCGACTCTCTGGAAACCGTCGAACTGATCATGGGCCTCGAAGACAAATTCGGTGTGACCATCGCTGACGAAGATGCTGAGAAGATTCGCACCGTTCAAGACGCTGTGAGCTTCATCGAAGGCAGCAAGTAACCTTACCTCGCTGCGCTTTCCTCCCCTGTCAGGGGAGGATTTTTTTTGCCCCCCAAATCAAAAAATCCCCCCTGATCTTAGGGGGGACCGCGCAGCAGGGGGGGAGACGAGAAGCAGGGGGGTAGGGTCAATTCGTTGCAGGCTTGGTCAAATTCGTGGTCGGAGGAGGGATGCTGTCCACATCTTCCAGATCAGGCAAAAGACCGCCTTTGAGGAGGATGCGGAATTCCTCACCCGAGAGGGTTTCTCGGGTCATCAGGGTTTCCACCACCGTGTGGATCACTGGTTTGTACTCCTCCAGAATGCTTTTCACCTTGCTGTACTGCGTGTCGATGATCCGCTTGATCTCGTTGTCGATCAGTTCAGCGGTTTCCTGACTGTAGTTTTTGGCGTCCTGATAGCCACCAAGGTAGGTTTCGTTCTCGACCTGGTGGGCGATCTTGCCGAGCACCGGACTCATGCCCCACTCGGTCACCATCTTGCGGGCGATGTTCGTGGCTTTCTGGAAATCACTCGAAGCCCCCGTGGTGATCTCCCCGAAAATGATCTCCTCCGCCACCTGACCTGCCAGAGCCACCGCGATCATGTCCTCCAGCACCCCCTGCGAGTAGTGCATCCGGTCCTCGGGCATGGGCATCATGTAACCCGCAGCACGGCCCCGAGGCACAATCGTCAGTTTGTGCACCCGGTCTGCGTTCGGCAGTTTCTCTGCGGCCAGAGCGTGTCCCACTTCGTGGTACGCCGTCACTTTCTTGTCTTTGTCTGAAATGACTCGGGACTTGCGGGCCGGTCCCATCACCACCCGGTCTGCGGCCTCATCGATGTCTTTCATGTTGATCCGCTTCCGTCCTGCCCGAGCGGTGATCAGGGCTGCTTCGTTCAGGAGGTTTTCCAAGTCTGCTCCCACCATGCCGGGGGTGCGGGTGGCGACCACATGCAGGTCCACACTCGGGTCGAGGGGTTTCTTGCGGGCGTGAATCCTGAGGATTTGCTCTCGGCCTTTCACGTCGGGGGCATCCACGACCACCTGACGGTCAAAGCGTCCGGGACGCAGGAGGGCGTTGTCGAGCACGTCTGGGCGGTTGGTGGCTGCGAGGATGATGATGTCGTGCTTGCTTTCGAAACCGTCCATCTCGACCAGCAGTTGGTTGAGGGTTTGTTCCCGTTCGTCGTTTCCGCCCCCGACGTTGAGGCCACGTTTGCGTCCGACAGCGTCAATTTCGTCGATGAAAACGATGCAGGGTGCGGCTTTCTTGGCCTGCTCGAAGAGGTCACGGACCCGAGCGGCTCCGAC